>NZ_JBHZAG010000001.1:296599-302835 GCF_042754125.1 Amycolatopsis sp. NPDC059235 | reverse complement strand
GTCCGTGAGGGGAACCCTGAGGGACTCTGATTCCCTCAGGGTTCCCCTCACGGACAGCTAGAGCTAGAGCTAGAGGTCGGTGTAGGCGAGCGCGTTTTCTTCTAGGGAGCCGAACCACAGGCGGCCGTGGTATTCGCGGATGCCCACCAGCAGGTGGAATCCCGGGATCTCGCCGCGCAGTTCCCGCACGACCGAACCGTCCGGGGTGACGGCGACCGCGCCCACCCGGCGTTTCGGCGCGGGCTGCAGCGCGTCCGGCAGGGCGCGCACAGCTGTCCGGACCGCGCGGGGAAGACGCCGCACGACGTCGAGGGCACGGAGGCGCGGGCTGGCCTCGGTGATCCAGATCAGCCCGTCCGAACCGGTCGCGATGTTGTCCGGGAAACCCGGCAGGTCGTCGATCAGGACGTCGCGGTCGCCCGCGCGCGGGCCGGTCAGCCAGACCCGGCTCACCCGGCACGCACCGGTTTCGGCAACCGCCACAAAGGATTCGTCCGGCGGAAGCGCGACGCCGTTCGCGAACTGGAGGCCATCGGCGAGCAGGTCGATGTGACCGTCCGGCGCGCGGCGCAGCAACCGTCCGCCCGCAGTCTGTTCGATGAGGTCGTCACGCCAGTTGTCGATGCCGAAGCGGCGCGAGGAATCCGTGAAGTAGATCGTGCCGTCGGCGGCGACCGCGGCGTTGTTGCAGAAGACGAAATCCAGCCCGGCGCCGGACGTCGCGAGGGTCGTCGTCTCGCCGCCGGCCAGCGGCATGGTCAGCAACCCGGCGCGGGCGTCGCAGATCAGCAGTTCGTCGTCGCCGTAGAGCTCCAGCCCGAGCGGGCGGCCGCCGGTGTCGCCGATCAGGTCGATCCGTGCTCCGTCCGGCGAAAGCCGCAGGATCCGGCCGTCATCGACGCCGGTGTAGACCCGGCCCTCGGCGTCCACGACCACGTCTTCGGGACCGTGCCCGTTCACCGGGACGATCGTGACCTCACCGAACCGCACGCCGGCCTCCTACCGGTAGCTGAGCAGCCGCGCGTTCTCGCCTTCGAGATGCGGATGCTCGTTGAAGGACAACAGGTTCACGCCGCCGCGGCCGGACGTCAGCTTCGTGATGCCGGTGTTCACCGTGACGCGGTTGAGCTTCAGCAGCCCGGGCCCTGGCGTGCCCAGCAAGGATCCGGCGACCGCGCCCAGCACCCCGCCGGAGGTGAACACGAGCCCGTTTTCGCCCTTGCCCAGCGAACCGGCCAGTTCCGCCAGCGCCGCCGTGCAGCGGCCGAGGAAAGCGGGCCAGCTTTCGGCGCACGGACCGGTGTCGCCGGAGTCGACCCACGCGGTCAGCGCGGCGTCCAGCAACCGCTGGTACTCGCGCGAATCCTGTTGCGGCGCACCGCCCGCGTGGTGCGCCGCGATGTCGACGTGGTCGTATTCGTTCCAGCGTTCGTCCTCGATCACCGGCACGTCGCAGCCGAGCACCTTCAACGCCGTCGCCGCGGTGTCCCGCTGGCGGGCCAGCGTTCCCGAGCGCACCTGCGCGAACTCGACCCCGCGCCGTTTCAGCTCCGCGCCGACCAAAGTGGACTGCTCGAAACCCAGCGGCGACAAGGCGTCGTAATCCGCCGCGCCGAACGACGCCTGCCCGTGCCGGATCAGGTAGATCGCACCCATTTACGCCCGTCCCGTCAGGAAAACATCCGCAGCAACCGGCCAGGGGCCAAGCGTACCGCGAGACTCAGCGGTACCCAGGGCCACGAAGGCACGTACGCGCGCTTCGGCTCCGCTTCGATCGCCTTGACCAGCGCGTGCGCACCGGCTTCGGCCGACACCATCAGCGGATTGGGTTTGGTCGAGCGAGCGGTCATCTCGGAGCTGATGTAGCCGGGCCGCACGTCGGTGACCGTGATGCCGTGGCCGCTCAGTTCCAGCCGCGCGCCCTCGGCGAACGCGGAGATTCCGGCCTTCGACGCGGAGTACGCGGTGAGGTTCCGCGGAAAACCGCGCAGCGCCATGAACGACGAGATCACCGCGAGGTGCCCGTCGCGCTGCTCGCGGAAGATTCCCGCGGCCGCCTCGATCTGGGCCACCGCGCCGACGAGGTTGGTTTCGAGGGTCTGCAGGTTGGCGTCGAACCGGCCCGCGCCGACCGGCTGTCCCTTGCCGAGCCCGGCGTTGACGATCACCCGGTCGAGCCTGCCGAGTTCGGTCCGGAACTCCTCGAACACGTCGAAGACGCGCGCGTGGTCGGTGACGTCGAGCGCGCGCGTCACGACGGTGATGCCCGGGTACGCGTCGCGCAGCTCGGCGGCCAGGTCGTCGAGCCGTTCGGTGCGCCGGGCGCACAGCGCGAGATTGCGGCCGCGAGCGGCGAACTGCCGGGCCATTCCCTCGCCGAGACCGGAGCTGGCTCCGGTGATCAGGATGTTCTGCCGCAGGACCATGCCCGGAGCCTACCCGCTGGTAACCAACCGGGTGCTCCGGCGGCTCACCTCTTCGCCCACCTCCACTCGGCCCGTTCCCTGCTGCCGGGAATCAGCCGGAACAGGAGCTTCGGCACCGCCCCGAAGAAGTAGTACGTCTTGCCGTCGACCTCCAGCGCGTGCTGCGCTTTGCCCGCGGGCGCTTTGTCCGCCGGCCCCAGGCTGAGCGCGAACGCGCACTTGCCGTCGAACTCCGGCTCGGCCATCTCACGCCCCCGGCGGCGGGAGGATTTCCAGCACGTCGATCGTGCCGATCTCGGTGTGCGGGTGCCCGGCGAGAAGGCCGTGCACCGCGTCCGCCGAATCGGCCTGCAGGATCGAGTACCCGCCGATCGTGCCGTCGCCGCCCGCGGTGGGCGCGCCGCCGTCCACCACCGCGTCGCCCGCTTTGGCGAACCACGCCATCCAAGCCTGCATCCCGGCGGCCTGCTGTTCGGGCGTCGCCTGGGCCATGCGCTCCGCGGCCGACTGGTCGGCGCGGTAAAGCAGAAGGAATTTCGCCATGCCGATCACCTGCGATCGAGGGAAAACCGCCCCGCTGACGGGGATCGCGCTCATGGTCTGCCGCTTCGGCCGCCCGCGCAAGTCAGGCGCATCCGGCGCGGATGACCGGTGGCCCGGCTTCTGGGGGCATGCCGGGCCACCGGTTTCCGGGCGCGGCCGCCGGCCGGGCGCGGGGCGCGGTCCGCGCTGCCGGGGCCGAGGCTCCGGACGCGCCGGGGGCGGCGCGTTCCGTCCTGGCCATGGAAGCGCGACCGTGCAGGTCACGGCAATGGTTCACAGTTGCCAGTACTAGCCCGTTCGCCGGAGTGGTACGGCGGTACAACCTGGTCCGGCGGCTGCTACCGTGCCTGTGTCGGGCTCGGCACGGTCGGTGACCAATGGGGGCGGTCGACGGGAATGACGCAGCGACATGCGGACCACGCCGGTCCGGACACCGCCGGAGGTGCCCGGACCGCGTTCGCGAGCGCGCTGCGCGCCGCGATCGGAGCCAGCGGGCTTTCCCTGGACCGGATCCAGGCACGGCTGCGCGCCCGCGGCGCGACGGTGAGCGTGACGGCGCTCAGCTATTGGCAGTCGGGCAAACGCCAGCCGGAACGGGCCGGGTCGCTGTCGGCGGTGCGGGTGCTGGAGGAAATCCTCGACGTCCCCGACGGCGCGCTGCTCGGCCTGCTGCCGCCGCCCCGTCCGCGCGGCGCGAGCAAGCGCGACCGAGCGGGCGAGGAACCGGTCACCTTCACCCGCGAGATCCTGCAGCCGCTGCTGGACCGCGTCGGCGCGCCGGACGCACTGGACCAGCAGCACCAGCTGAAGCTCATCGGCCTGCACGACCGCTGCGACATCGCGGCCGACGGCGGCCAGCTCGCGGTCACCTCGCGCGCGGTGTTCCAGTCCGGTGCGGACGGTCAGGACCGCTGGCTGCTGGTGTACGCACAGGGTGACGCGACGGCGGTGCCCGACTTGCAGCCGGTGCGCAACTGCCGCGTCGGACGCGCCGAAGTGGACGACGACCACGGCATCCTGGTGGCCGAACTGCTCTTCGACCGCGCGCTGGAGCGCGGCGAGACGCACCTCATCGAGTACACCCTGCGCAACTCCGGGCCGCCGTATCCGCAGTGCCGGGCGACGCACTACCGGGAATTCCGCCGCCCGGTCCGCGAGTACCTGCTGGAGATCCGCTTCGACCCGACCGCGGTGCCCGCCCGCTGCTGGCAGTACGCGAACGCCACCGACGAGGCACCCGCCCGACGTCGGCTGCGGCTGGACAGCGGCAACGGGGTGCACGCGATCGCACTGGACTTCGGGCCGGGGATCTTCGGCATCGGATGGGGGCCGTAAGCCTGGCCGCGGAGCTGAGCTGAAGATCCTTGCCTGCCTATCTTCTTCCGATAACCGCGCTCAGCTCAGCTTGGTCCGCAACACCTTCCCGGTCGCGTTGCGCGGCAGCTCCTCCAGGAACTCCACATCCCTCGGCACCTTGTAGCGCGCCAGATTCGCCTTCACGTACTCGCGCACGCCGTCCTCATCGAGCGTCGAGCCTTCCGTGCGCACCACAAAGGCCTTGAGCCGCTCGCCGAAGTCCGGGTCCTCGACCCCGATCACCGCCGCCTCGAGGACGTCTTCCCGCTCCACCAAAAGGTTTTCCACCTCGATCGGGAACACGTTCTCGCCGCCGGAGACGATCATCTCGTCGTCGCGGCCGTCGATGAACAGCAGGCCGTCCTCGTCGAAGTGGCCGACGTCGCCGCTGGAGAGCAGGCCGTCGATGATCTCCTTGTTCCGGCCGTCGGTGTAGCCGCCGAAGCTGAGCCCGCTGCCGACGAACACCCGTCCGGTCACGTGCGGCGCGGTGATCTTGGCGCCGCGTTCGTCGTACAGCGCGACGCGGCAGCCGACCGGCGCTCGGCCGACCGTGCCCGGCGCGCGCTTCCAGTCCTCCGGCGTCGCGACCGTCGCCACGGCGACTTCCGTGGAGCCGTACAGGTTGTGCACGACGTCGCCGAATTCCTCGTTCGCCCGGTTGCCGAGATCCGGCGACAGCGCGGAGCCGGCGACGAAGATGATCCGCAGGCACGAGGTGTCGTAGCGGTCGCGGACCTCCTTCGGCAGGTCGACGATCCGTTGCAGCATCGTCGGCACCAGTACGAGCGCGGTGCACCGATGCGTGGCGACACCCTTCAGCGTGGCCTCCGGGTCGAACTTCCGGCGCATCACCACCGTGCAGCCGAGCGCGAAGCTGAGGATGAACTGCGACAGCCCGGTGCCGTGGAACAGCGGCGCGCCCATGAAGGTCGCTTCGCCGGAGCGCAGCGGGATGCGGTCCAGGAACTGCGCCGACGCCAGCGCGGACGTGTGCGGTCGCGGCGCGCCCTTGGGGGTGCCAGTGGTGCCGCTGGTCAACAGCACGAAGCCGCCGGGTTTGACGGGCGCGGGCAGCGGGCGGTCGTCGGTGCTGGCGATGATCTCGGCGAGCACCGGGATCTCGTGGCCGCCCGGCTGGTCCACCCAGGCCAGGTAGCGGTCGACGTCTCCGTCGATCGCGTCGAGCAGTCCGGTGAACTCCTGGTCGTAGACGAGCGCGGTGACGCCCTCGCGCTTGGCGACGTCGGCGAACTGCGGCTTCGCGAATCCGGTGTTCATCAGCAACAGCCGCGCGCCGAGCTTGCCCGAAGCGGCCATCGTGAGCACGAGCCCGCGATGGTCGCGGCACAGCGCGGCGATCACCGAACCAGGGCCGAGACCGCGCTGCGACCAGGCGCGGGCGAGCGCGTTGGACTGGTCGTCGAGCTGCTTGAAGGTGAGCGGGCCCAGGTCGTCGACGATTCCGACGGCCGTCGAATCGCGCCGGGCCGCGATGTGGTTCGCGCCGGCGAACGGGCCGTACTTGCGGATCGCGACGAGGGACCGCAGGCCCTCGTCGAGGCGGGGGAACGGCACCAGCCCGGCGCGGCGCATCACGTCGACGCTGCGCACGGTCTCGGTCAGCTTGCCTGCCACCTGGCCGGCCAGCTCGGCCACACTCATCCGGGCACCTCCATTGCTGCTGCGGGAGCGCCCACGCCGACGGTCTCCGTACCGCCGGTATGGGAGTTACTCGACAGTAAAGCAAGGCCCGGCCGCGCACCAGTGCCCGGCCGGGGAGGAAATCCCCGGTACCGGTGACAGACCGTCCGTGAAGGGCTCCTTGAGGGAATCTGAGTCCCGCAAGGAGCCCTTCACGGACCGCCCGGCCCCAGGGCTGGATCGTATACACAAAAACCAGCCCACCAG
>NZ_JBHZAG010000001.1:184044-296589 GCF_042754125.1 Amycolatopsis sp. NPDC059235 | reverse complement strand
GCGGGGGGGGGTTTTAACCCCCCGTACGGGGTCCCCCACCTCCGGGTCGGGCCCCGTGGTGTTTAGCTGCGCCCCCATGGCCCCCATCCCCGCACCGCCGGGCACCTGGGTGTGCGGAAATTGTCGGTGCTGGTCCGCACAATGTGACGGTGCAGGTGATCACCGGCCGGGAGGAAGAGTCCGGCTACACGATCGAGGGCCCTTCTGGGACCCTCCGCGGGCTGTCGCGCGCCGACTGGGCCGACGAGGTACGTCGGCTGGAGGCGGCCGAGAGCCCGCGCTGGGTGCTGCCCTCGGCCGAGGAGATCTACCCCGCGCTGGTCAAGGCCGGCGTGCGGCTGGGCCGGTGCTACGACCTGTCGCTCGCCGAAGGACTGCTGCTCGCGTACGAGGGCCGGGAGGGCGAATCACGCAGCCTGCGGGCCGCGTGGGCCCGGGCGAACGGCGAGGAACCACCCGACGACGGACCGGCCTTCGGCGAGGACGCCCAGCCCACGCTGTTCTCCCCGCGCGGCCCCGGCCTGCCGCCGGGCGTCACGGTCGTCGCCGCGGCCCGGCGGGTCCTGGCTGAGCAGGAGAAACGCGTCGCCGCCACGGAGAATCCCGCGCGGATGCGGCTGCTGCTCGCGGCCGAATCGGCGAGCGCGCTGGCCGCCGCCGAAATCTCCGCCGCCGGGCTCCCCTGGCGCGCCGACCGCCATCTGCAGCTGTTGGAAGAGCGCCTCGGCCCGCGCGTACCCGCTGGTCAACGCCCGAAAGCCCTCGTCGACCTCGCCGCGAAAATCTCGGCGGCCCTTGGCGGACGGCCAGTCAACCCCGACTCATCAGCGAGCGTCGTCCGCGCGCTGGCCCGGGAGGGCATCGAAATCCCGGCCGCGCGGAAGTACCTGCTGCAGGACATCGACCACCCCGCCGTCGCACCCCTGCTGGAGTACAAGGAGCTGTCGCGGCTGCACTCGGCCAACGGCTGGGCGTGGCTGGACGAATGGGTCACCGACGGACGATTCCGACCGCACTACGTCGTCGGCGGCGTGGTGTCCGGCCGCTGGGCCACCCGAGGCGGCGGGGCACTGCAGATCCCGCGCGCGTTGCGCTCCTGCGCGTCCGCGGACCCCGGCTGGAAGCTCATCGTCGCCGACGGCGCGCAACTGGAGCCGCGCGTCCTCACGGCGTTGTCCGGCGACCGCCGCCTGGCCGAGGTCGCCGCGGCGACCGATTTGTACGCTCGCTTGGCGGAAGCGCTGTTCTCCGGCACGCGCTACGTCCCGCTCCGCCCCGGCGACACGAGAGACGACCGTTCCCGCGCGAAGATCGCCATGCTGTCCGCGATGTACGGCGGCACCTCCGGCGAGGCTGGGCCACTGCTTGCGTTGCTGCGCCAGCGCTTTCCGGACGCAGTGTCCTATGTGGAGCATGCTGCCGCGGCGGGTGAGCGAGGCGAACGGGTCAGGTCTCGGCTGGGCCGTACGTCTCCGGCTCCGTCCGCTGCCTGGCGAGCTTTGACGGGCGGCCTCACCGAGGACGAGGCGACGGAAACCCGCGCGCGCCGGGCGTCGCGAAGCTGGGGGCGGTTCACGCGGAATTTCGTGGTGCAGGCCAGCGCGGCTGATCTGACTGCCGTTTTGCTGGCCACCTTGCGCGGACGGCTGCCTGACCCAGCGCATTTGGTGTTCTTCCTGCATGACGAGGTGATCGTGCACGCGCCTGCCGAACTGGCGGACGAGGTCGCGGGCATTGTGGAGGCGTCGATCCAGGAAGCCGCGAGGCTGGTCTTCGGAGAAGCGTGTCCCGTGCGATTTCCCATGGACGCGAAATCGGTGGACAATTATGCGGAGGCCAAGTGATCAGCTGACTCAGATTTCCCATCAACCACATGGCGGTACTCGAAATATCCATTCGGGCGAACGCGCAGTTGCCGTAGGTGGCGCTCAGCGCGTGACGTTCAACCGCAAAGGCGCTATCCGCCGATCGAGAACGATGAGTACCGTCGTGCCCCATGGTGGGGAGAAAGACAAAACGCAAAATCGGAAAACTCTGGGGCTATCTGGCGCTGATCGCGGTCGCGGTCCTGTGGACGGTTCCCTCGGTGGGGCCGGGAGTTATCGCGATTCTGTCGGCTTTCGTGGTGCTGTACTGCCTCTTCCAGGCCCCGACCTGGTGTTGCGCAACGACCCGGAAAGGAGAGTTCTGCCGCAACAACGCCAACGGAGTCCTCCTGGGCTGCCGCCTCCGGCAGCACAAATGGCAGAAGCTCAAGATGGCGTTCAAGGAGCAAGCTCCGGCGAAAGCTCTCGGAAGAATGCTCAGCAACATGGGCGGAGTGGCGGCCTCGCTTTCGGCGGTAGCTGGCACAGTTTCAGCGGGAGTCGCCACTGTCGCGCTCGTGGTGAAGTGATCCTCAGGCCAGCGCCTCGTCCAACGCCTTAGTGATCCGCTTCAACGAAACCGGATGCGCAGTCCCCAGTGTCTGCGCGAAGAAGCTCACCCGAAGCTCCTCGATCATCCACCGCACCTCCGCCAGCGCGGGCGAGGATGTCCCAGGCGGCAAAGCAGCCAACGCGTCCTGGTATTCCTTCGTGATCCACGCGACGTCCGCCATGCGCTGCAAGTCCCGTGTCTGCTCCAGCGGCAGCTTCTCCAGCCTCCGCTCGATGCCGCGCAGGTATCGGACCACGTTCGACAGCCGTCCGGCACCCGTTTCCGTCACGAAGCCCTTGTGCACCAAGCCATCCAGCTGACGACGGATGTCCGCCAGCGACTCGGCCGGGCCGCGGGTGTCGGACAGGCGCGTTTCGACGTCGATGGCCGCGCGCAGGATCCGCTCGACCTCCGTCAAAACCTCCAGCACCTTCGGGTTCAGCCCCGCCCGCACCTTCTCCAGCAGCGCGGCGAACCCTGCCTCGTCCCAGACCGGCCCGCCGGCGGACGCCATCAATGCGTCGACAGCACAGTCGACACAATCCTCCAGCAGGCCAGCGACGCTGCCATGCGGATTGCGGTTCAGCACCAGCTTCGAGGAGTTCGAAAGCGACCGCGTAATGAACTTCATCGGCGAGTTCAGGTTCAACCGCAGCATCCGCCGCGTGCCGGACCACATCGCGTGTTGCTGTTCGGCTGGCGTGTCCAGCAGCCGCACGGCCACCGACGCGCCCTCGTCCACCAGCGCCGGATACGCCTTCACATCGTGGCCGCGCCGAGTGGAGGCGAACACCTTCGGCAGCTCGCCGAACGACGGCTGCACCAGACCGGCCTTCTCAATGCTGTTGGCAGCCTTGGAAATCGTCTCCCGCACCCGCGGCGCGAGGCGGCGCTTCAGCTCTTCCAGGTCCTTGCCCTCGGCCACCCGCTTGCCGCGCTCGTCCACCACGCGGAAGGTGATCCGGAGGTGGTCCGGCACCGTCGAGAGGTCCCACGCCGAATGCGGGACGTCGATGCCGCGCATCGCGTGCAGCTCGTCGCCGAGGATGTCGAGGAGCGGACCGTCCGAAGGGGACATTCGCGTCAACGCGTCCGCGGCCGTATCGGGAGCCGGGACGAAGTTGCGCCGCAACGTTTTCGGCAGCGACTTGATCAGCTGCGTCGCCAGTTCGCCGCGCAGGCCGGGCACCTGCCAGTCGAAACCGTCCGGCGTGACCTGGTTCAGCACCGGCAGCGGGATGTGCACGGTCACGCCGTCGGCGTCCGCGCCAGGCTCGAACTGGTAGGTCAGCTTGAAGACGTGCGTGCCCTGTGTCCACGAGTCCGGGTAGTCCGATTCGCGGACCGCGCCCGCGACCTCGTTGATGAGCATGGACTTCTCGAACGACAGCAGGTCCGGCTCGTTCCGCCGCGCCTTCTTCCACCAGCTGTCGAAGTGCCGCACGGACACGATGTCCTCGGGCACTCGCGCGTCGTAGAACTCGTACAACGTCTGGTCGTCCACCAGGATGTCGCGCCGCCGGGCGCGGTTCTCCAGGTCTTCGACCTCGTCCAGCAGCGCGCGGTTCTCGGCGAAGAACCGGTGGTTCGTGTGCCAATCGCCCTCGACGAGCGCGTGCCGGATGAACATCGCGCGCGAGATCTCCGGGTCGATCCGGCCGTAGTTCACCCGCCGGTCCGCGATGAGCGGCACGCCGTACAGCGTCACCTTTTCGGTCGCCATCACCGCGCCCTGCTTGCGCTCCCAGTGCGGCTCCGAATACGAACGCTTCACCACGTGCTGCGCGAGCGGTTCGACCCAGTCCGGCTCGATCCGCGCGTTGACCCGGCCCCACAGCCGCGACGTCTCGACCAGCTCGGCCGACATCACCCAGCGTGGCTGCTTCTTGAACAGCGCCGAACCGGGGAACACCGAGAACCGGGCCCCGCGCGCGCCGAGGTAGTCGCCCTTCGCCGGGTCCTTGAGCCCGATATGCGACAGCAGCCCGGAAATCAGCGCTGTGTGCACGTGCTGCGGTTCGGCGGGCGTGGTGCTGAGCGTGATGCCGAGCGGTTTGGCGAGCTGGCGCAGCTGGCCGAAGATGTCCTGCCACTCGCGGATCCGCAGGTAGTTCAGGTATTCGGTACGGCACATCCGGCGGAACTGGTTGCCGGTCAACGTCTTCTGCTGTTCGCTGACGTACTCCCACAGCTTCAGGTAGGAGAGGAAGTCCGACGTCGGGTCCGCGAACCGGGAGTGCTGCGCGTCGGCGGCCTGCTGCTTCTCCGCCGGCCGCTCGCGCGGGTCCTGAATGGACAGTGCGGCGGCGATGATCATCACCTCGCGCACGCAGCCGTTCTGCGCGGCCTCCAGCACCATCCGGCCCATCCGCGGGTCCACCGGCAGCAGCGCGAGCTTGCGGCCGACCTCGGTGAGCTTCGAGGAATCGCCGGTCTCGAACGCGCCGAGCTCCTGCAGCAGCTGCACGCCGTCGGTGACCTGGCGGCGGTCCGGCGGCTCCACGAACGGGAACGCGTTCATGTCGCCGAGCCCGAGCGACGTCATCTGCAGGATGACCGACGCCAGGTTCGTCCGCAGGATCTCCGGATCGGTGAACTCCGGCCGCGATTCGAAATCCTCCTCGGAGTACAGCCGGATGCAGATGCCGTCCGAGGTACGCCCGCAACGGCCCTTGCGCTGGTTCGCCGACGCCTGCGAGACCGCCTCGATCGGCAGCCGCTGCACCTTCGTGCGGTGGCTGTAGCGCGAGATGCGTGCGGTGCCCGGATCGATCACGTACTTGATCCCGGGCACGGTCAGCGACGTCTCGGCGACGTTCGTGGCCAGCACGATCCGCCGTCCGGTGTGCCGCTGGAACACCCGGTGCTGATCGGCTGCGGACAGCCGCGCGTACAGCGGCAGCACCTCGGTGTTCCGCAGGTCCAGCCGGTTCAGCACGTCCGCGGTGTCGCGGATCTCGCGCTCGCCGGAGAGGAACACGAGGATGTCGCCCGGCGCCTCGCCGGACAGCTCCTGCACCGCCTCCGCGATCGCCTGCGTCTGGTCGCGGTCCGGGTCGCCTTCGGGCTCGTCCGGGTCCGCGAGCGGGCGGTAGCGCACCTCGACCGGATAAGTCCGGCCGGAGACCTCGACGATCGGCGCGTTGTCGAAATGCCGCGAGAACCGCTCCGGGTCGATGGTCGCCGAGGTGATGACGACCTTCAGGTCGGGACGGCGCGGCAGCAGCTGCTTGAGGTAGCCGAGGATGAAGTCGATGTTGAGGCTGCGCTCGTGCGCCTCGTCGATGATCAGCGTGTCGTACTGGCGCAGCATCCGGTCGGTCTGGATCTCGGCCAGCAGGATGCCGTCGGTCATCAGCTTGACCAGGGTGTCCTGGCCGGAGTGGTCGGTGAACCGGACCTTGTAGCCGACGGTGTCGCCCAGTTCGGTCTTCAGCTCGCTGGCGATCCGGTCCGCGACCGTGCGCGCGGCGAGCCGGCGCGGCTGGGTGTGCCCGATCTGCCCGCGTACGCCGCGGCCCAGCTCCAGGCAGATCTTCGGCAGCTGCGTGGTCTTGCCCGACCCGGTCTCCCCCGCGACGATCACCACCTGGTGGTCGCGGATCGCGTCGCCGATCTCGTCCTTGAGCCTGCTGACCGGCAGCTCGGCGGGGTACTCGATCTTCGGCACGCTTTCGCGGCGCTGCTGCACGCGCAGCAGCGCCGTCTCGACGTCGGCGGCGATGCGCTCGGCCGTCTCCTGCTTGGCACGAGACCGGCGCGCGCCGTCGAGACGACGACGGAGCCGGTACTCGTCGCGCAGCATCAGTTCGGGCAGCTGGGCGCGCAGCTCTGCGAAGGGGGATGGAGTGGACATACTTGGGCCAAGGATAGCCGTGCGTGACGGTCGTGGCTTCCGAATATGCCGCGAGTGACAGCCCCGCCTCCCCGATTCACGGCACCGGAGCCGGGCGCGGCCGCACGAGCTTGGCCGGAAGCAGCCAGGTCAGCCGGTCCGAGCGGAGCACGGCGAGCGGTCCGATCACGGCCAGGAGCAGCACGTATCCGGCGACGAACGGGGCCACCCGCGAGTCGAGCCCGGCCGCGGTCGCCATCGTCGCCAAGACCAGCGAGAACTCGCCTCGGGTGAGCACGGTCAGGCCGATGTTCACGCCTTCCTGCCGGTCGAAGCCGTGCAGGCGGGCGGCGAACGCGCCGGCGGCCAGGTTCAGCACCAGCGTCAGCACGACCGCGGCCAGCACCGGGAGGACGACCGTGCCGACCGCGCCCGGATCGATCGACAGCCCGAAGATGAAGAAGAACAGCGCGCCGAACGCGTCCCGCAGCGGCAGCACCAGCTTGTGCACCCGCGGCGCGACCTTGGAATTGCCGAGCATCATGCCGACCATGAACGCGCCGATCGCGTCGGAAACGCCCACCTCCTCGGCCACCGCGGCGCCGAGCACAGCCACGCCGACGAAGCAGACGGTGAGCAGTTCGTCATCCGCCGAGCCGAAGAGGCGCGACACCAGCCGTCCGCCCCAGCGGGCCAGCGCGGCGAGCACGAGCAGGAAGCCGAATGCCTTGCCGAAGTCGGCGAGCGCCGCACCGAAGCCGTCGGCACCGCTCAGCACCGGCTGCAGCAGCGCCAGATAGAGCGCGAGGAACAGGTCCTCCAGCACGACGATGCCCATGATGAGACGGGATTCCCGGTTGTTCATCCGCCGGGTTTCCAGGAGCAGTTTGGTGACGATGGCCGAGGACGAGATGCCGATCGCGCCGGCGATCACCAGCGCCTCGCGCGTGCCCCAGCCGAGCACGAAGCCGAACGCGAGCCCGCCGCCGATGTTCAGCACCAGGTATGCCAGCCCCGCCCAGGCGAGTCTGGCACCGCCGCGGGCCAGGTCGTCGAGCGAGAACTCCAGGCCGAGATAGAAGAGCAGGAACACGAGACCGAGCCCGGCCAGCACGCCGAACTCGGCCGGATCGTCCACAAGGGACAGTCCGGGGGTGTGCGGGCCGAAGACGAAACCGGCCAGCATGAACAGGGGAATCGTGGGCAGCCCGATCCGGGCGCCGACGCGGGCGAGGGCGCCGGCGGCGAGAAACGCGCCGCCGACGGCCAGCAAAGCATGACCGTTGCTCATGAAATCCTCTTGAGAGCCGGGTACAGGTGGGGAAACGAGTACTCAGCGATCAGGAGGGGCGCGCGCCGCGGCGGGTGCGGGCGCGCGGTCCAGTTCGACCGGCGGCGCGGCGGAAAACGGGACGGTGCACCAATCCGGCCGGGCGAGGCGGATCTCGCCCGGGGCGTCGGCGAGCGGCAGCGGGTGCGCGGCGACGAGATGCGGGCCTTGTTCCTGGACCAAGGCCGGTTCGGGGTCGTGCGGACGCGGACCAGTCGGTCCTGGCCCGGGTACGGCCACGCCGAGCAGGAGCAGCGCGGCGAGCAGCAGAACGAGGATGGACCGGTGCCGCGGCGCGGAAGCGGCGGCAGCAGTCGTCATCTCAGGATGAGTTTACCATGTCTTTAAGGTGCGCCGAGAGCTCTCGTTTTCGTCCATAGTGGACAGTCAGATGGCGACTCCCGCGGTTCCAGTGGATTTTCGGCCGCATTCAGGCAATCTTCATCGTCCACAGTAGACAGCTCACGTTCACATCTGTGAAAAGTTTTCGCATCCCTTGCCCCGCGGCTTCACGCTCGGTTATCGTGGCGCTACGCCGCAGCAGTACCCGGAACCGGTCATTCGCCGGTCCGGCCGCCTTGCCCACGTACCGCGGAAAGGGATTCCCCTCATGCGCAAGACGATGCGGCCCACGCTGGTCGCCGGTCTCACGGCTGCCTCGGCCCTCGCCCTCGTGTTCAGCACCCCCGCTCTCTCGGCCGCCGCCGTACCGGCCCCGCTCGCCGCCTCACCAGTGTCTTCGTCGGTGCTGGGATCCGGCGGCGACCTCGCGTCTCCGGAGAAGAAGGAGATCGCGATGCAGCTGGTGTCGAGCGCGGAAAACTCCTCGCTCGACTGGAAGAAGCAGTACTCCTACATCGAGGACATCAAGGACGGCCGCGGCTACACCGCGGGCATCATCGGGTTCTGTTCCGGCACCGGCGACATGCTCGAACTGGTGCAGGCCTACACCAAATCCGTGCCGGACAACCCGCTGGCGAAGTTCTTGCCCGCGCTGGAAAAAGTCAACGGCTCCGATTCGCACGAAGGTCTCGGCGCGCCGTTCGAGAACGCTTGGAAGGAAGCCGCGGGCACCCAGGAATTCCAGGCCGCGCAGAACAGCGAACGCGACCGCGTGTACTTCGACCCGGCGGTCAACCAGGGTAAGTCGGACGGTCTCGGCGCGCTCGGCCAGTTCATCTACTACGACGCGATCGTGATGCACGGCCCCGGCACGAGCACCGACAGCTTCGGCGGGATCCGCGACGCCGCGCTGTCGAAGGCGAAGCCACCGGCCCAGGGCGGCGACGAAACGGCCTACCTCAAGGCATTCCTCGACGCGCGCAAGGTGGTCATGAAGAAGGAAGAGGCACACGCGGACACGTCCCGCGTCGACACCGAACAGCTGGTGTTCCTCAATGACGGCAACCTCGATCTGCACACGCCGCTGAAGTGGAAGGTCTACGGCGACCCGTACGAGATCAACTGAACTCCCAGCAGGTTCTCGCGGTCACCGCGCATAGCGCGGCCGCGTGGGACCACGACGGCGACCGCTGGGTACGGGCACTCGGTCCGTACCCAGAGGAAGTCGGCGCGCAAGGAATCGGTGTCGCGCGCGAAGGGCTTTCCCTTACTCCCGCTGGAATCTGGCCGCTCACGGAGGCTTTCGGCATCGAGCCGAACCCCGGCACCCGGCTCCCCTATCGGCAAGTGACCACTTCGGACTGGTGGGTGTCCGATGTGCACTCTCCGCTTTACAACACGCATTACCGAGGCACACCAGGCCCGTTCGACGAAGCGGCGGGCGAGAATCTCGGTGCGGCGGGTCCCGCGTACGCGCACGCGGTGGTGATCGACTACAACCGCTCGCCAGTCGTGCCCGGTGCCGGTTCGGCGTTCTTCCTGCACGTGGCCACCGGCGGACCGACCGCTGGCTGTGTCGCTCTCGCGCAAAACGATCTGATCGCGGTGCTGCGCTGGCTCGACCCCGCGCGGAATCCCGTCATCGCAATAGCTGATCAGCCGTCCGCGTGTTGATGATCCGTTCCGGTCCGATGCCCGCGTTTTCCGCCCGCTCGCAGCCGTAAACCTGCCAGTCGAGCTGGCCGGGCGCGTGCGCGTCGCTGTCGATCGCGAACTCGCAGCCCAGTTCGGCGGCCTGGCGCAGCAGCCGCGTCGGCGGATCGAGCCGGTCCGGCCGCGAGTTGATCTCCACCGCCACCCCGTTCTCGCGGCAGGCGGTGAACACCTTCTCGGAGTTGAACTGCGACTCCGGCCTGCTGCGTCCGCCGACCAGCCGTCCGGTGCAGTGCCCCAGCACGCGGACATGCGGATTCTCGACGGCGGCCAGCATCCGCGGCGTCATCTCCCGCGCCGGCATGCGGAGCTTCGAGTGCACGCTCGCCACCACGAAGTCCAGCCGGTCCAGCAGCTTCTCGGTCTGGTCGAGCGCACCGTCGTCGAGGATGTCGACCTCGATGCCGTGCAGCAGGCGAAACGGCGCCAGCTGCTCGTTCACCCGCGCAACCTCGTCCATCTGCGCGCGCAGCCGCTCCGGGGACAGGCCGCGCGCGACGGTCAGCCGCGGGGAATGGTCGGTGAGCACGATCCACTCGTGCCCCAGCTCTCGCGCCGTCTCGGCCATCTCGAGAATCGGGCTACCGCCGTCGGACCAGTCGGAGTGCGTGTGACAGTCACCGCGAAGCGCCGTACGCAGCGCACCGCCGCCCGGCAGCTTCTTCTCAGGCAGCTTCGCCGCGTACGCAGGCGTGCGGTCGTGCCACGCGTCTTCGATGACCCCGGCAGTGGCTTTGCCAATGCCCTTCAACGCCTGAAGCGTCTTCGCACCGACGCGCGACGCTAGTTCGTCTTCGGAGAGCTTGTCGACCACCGCGGCGGCCTGGCGGAACGCGCGCACCCGGTAAGTCGGTTCACCGGCGCGTTCGAGCTGGAAGGCGATGTCGCGCAGGGCGCGGGCCGGGTCCATGACTCCTGTTTTACCCGCTCAGCCGCGCCGAGGCAGCTCATGCAGCTCGACGTCGCCGAGACGGCCGTCGCTGATCTCGGCGGTTTGGTACGTGCAGAACGGCTGTCGCCGCCGGTCGGTGGGCGAACCGGGGTTGAGCAGCCGCAGCCCGCCGGGCGTTACCGAATCCCACGGGATGTGGCTGTGGCCGAAGATCAGCACGTCGACGTCCGGATACAACGCGTCGCACCGAGCGGGACGGCCCTTCGCGTCGCCGGTTTCGTGCACCACTGCCAGCTTGACGCCTTCCAGCGTCTCGCGAGCCACCTCAGGCAGGCGTTTCCGCAGTTCAGGACCGTCGTTGTTGCCGTAGACGCCGATCAGCCGGGCGCTGCGGGCCTCAAGAGCGTCGAGAGTGTCCACGTCGACCCAGTCGCCTGCGTGCACCACGAGGTCGGCCTCCGCGACTTCGTCCCAGACCTGGGCAGGCAGTTCCTTCGCCCGCTTCGGCAGGTGGGTGTCCGCGAGGAGCAGCAACCGCACGCCGTCACTCCTCCCCGATCGCCTCGAGCACGTGGTCGAGGAACGCCGCGATGTGCGCGCGCAGCAACTCGGCCGCGCCGTCCTCATCGCCCTTCTTCGCGGCGGCGAGCACCGCCTTGTGCTCGCTCCATTCCTTGCGCCAGCTGGGATTCGCGTCCCAGCCGACCACGGTGATCAGCGCCGCGCGGTCGCGCAGGTCGTCCAGCATCGACACCATCAGCGGGTTGCCGCAGCCCGCGTACAGCGCGCGGTGGAACCGCCGGTTCAACAGGCTCAACGTGGTCTGGTCGGCATCCGCGGCCGAAGCTTCCTTCAGGATCTGCCCGGCCTCGTCGAACGCCGCCTTGTCCGAAGACCGCACGGCACGGCGCAGCGCTTCCGGCTCCAGCACCATCCGCACGTCGTAGACCGACCGCGCCAGTTCCGCGTCGACCACGCACACGGACGCGCCTTTGTATGGGCTGAACGTGACCAGCCCGGTGTTGGACAGCACCTTGAGCGCCTCGCGCACGGGCGTCTTGGACACCCCGAGCCGCGCGGCCAGCTCCGCCTCCACCAGCTGCTGACCGGGCACCAGCTCGCGGGCGAGAATGCCGCGCCGGATCTCCTCCAGCACCACCTCGGTGCGGGAGGCGGGGAGGCTGAACGTGGACGGCATGCCGACCCTCCTGGCTTTCGCGCTCGTCCCCGCACATTCAACCAGGCGGGCGTCTCCGAGCGTCGACACGTACGATCATATATCAGATGCCATCTGCCGACCGAGGAGACGCAGCCCGATGAAGGCACCCGAGGACTTGCGCAGCCACCGCTGGTTCGGCGGCGACGACCTGCGGAATTTCAGCCACCGCACCCGCGCCCGGCAGCTCGGCTACGAGCCGGAAGAACACCTCGGCAAGCCGGTGATCGGCATCCTCAACACCTGGAGCGACATCAACCCGTGCCACCAGCACCTGCGCGAACGCGCGGAGCAGGTCAAGCGCGGCGTGTGGCAGGCGGGCGGATTCCCGCTGGAGTTCCCGGTGGCGACGCTGTCGGAGACCTACCAGAAGCCGACGCCGATGCTGTACCGGAATCTGCTGGCGATGGAGACCGAGGAACTGCTGCGGTCGTATCCGGTCGACGGCGCGGTGCTGATGGGCGGCTGCGACAAAACCACCCCGGCGTTGCTGATGGGTGCGGCGAGCGCGGGGCTGCCGTCGATTTTCGTGCCCGCCGGGCCGATGCTGCGCGGAAATTGGCGCGGCGAGGTGCTCGGCAGCGGCACCGACATGTGGAAGTACTGGGACGAACGACGCGCGGGCACGATCGGCGACCGCGAACTGGCCGAACTCGAGCGCGGTCTCGCCCGCTCCCCCGGGCACTGCATGACGATGGGCACCGCGTCGACCATGACGTCCGCCGCCGAAGTGCTCGGGCTGACGCTGCCCGGCGCGGCGTCGATCCCGGCGGTCGATTCCGCGCACCACCGGATGGCGGCGGCGAGCGGCGCGCGAATCGTGGGCATGGTGTGGGAAGACCTCACGATCGCGAAGATCCTCGACGAGCGCGCGTACGCCGACGCGATCACCACCGTGCTCGCGCTCGGCGGGTCGACCAACGCGGTCATCCACCTGATCGCGATGGCCGGACGCAGCGGGATTTCCCTGTCTCTGAAGGATTTCGACGAGATCGCGCGCCGGGTGCCGGTGCTGGCGAACATCCGGCCGGGCGGCGATTGGCTCATGGAGGACTTCTATTACGCGGGCGGCCTGCCCGGGTTGTTGTCCCGCTTGACCGACCTGCTGCACCTCGACCGGGTCACCGTCACCGGGCGTCCGCTCGCCGATTCTCTCGCCGACGCCCGCGTGCACAACGACAACGTGATCCGCCCGCGCGACAACCCGGTCGCCAGCGAAGGCGGCGTGGCTGTGCTGCACGGAAACCTCGCGCCCGGCGGCGCGGTGATCAAGCACATCGCCGCTGACCCCGCGCTGCTTACCCACACCGGTCCGGCGGTGGTTTTCGACAACTACAAGGACCTGAAGAAGCGCATCGACGACCCGGCGCTGGGCATCACCGCCGATTCCGTACTGGTGCTGCGCGGATCCGGTCCGCTCGGCGGCCCCGGGATGCCCGAGTACGGCATGCTGCCGATCCCGGCGCACCTGCTGGAACAAGGCGTCCGGGACATGGTGCGGATCTCCGACGCCAGGATGAGCGGCACCAGCTACGGCGCGTGCGTGCTGCACGTGGCACCGGAATCGCACGTCGGGGGGCCGCTCGCGCTCGTCCGCGACGGTGACCTGATCACCCTGGACGTGCCTTCCCGGACGTTGCGGCTACAGGTCGACGACGCCGAGCTAGAGCGTCGTCTCGCTTCGTGGGCCGCCCCTGCGCCGCGGTTCGAACGAGGCTACGGTGCGCTGTACGCGGAGCACATCACGCAGGCCGACGAGGGCTGCGACTTCGACTTCCTCGCCCGTGCCGGCGCCAATCCGGAACCGGACGCGGGGTGACCGGTTTGTTCCGCTGGGGGCAGTAGTCCGGCATGTCCGGCTCGGCCCGTACGCTGTGCCCCTGACCGCAGCGAATCGAAGGGGTCTGAGGTGCAGTACGAACCGCGCTGGCCGGAAACCGACAGCGACCAGACCGAGATCCTGCCGGTCGTGCCGCCCGAGGAACCTCCGTCCCCGCCGCGAAGGCGCGGCCTGCGCAAAGCGGGCTGGATCAGCGGCGGCGTGCTCGGCGTCCTGGTCGTCGCCTACCTCATCGACCTGCTGACCAGCCAGGGCCGGGTGCCGCGCGGCGTCGTCGTGGCCGGCGTGGACGTCGGCGGGCTGGAGCGGCCGGTCGCCGAACGCGAGCTGCGCGGGAAGATCGAGCCGCGGCTCACCCAGCCGCTCACCGTCACCGCGGGCAACGCGCACACCAAGCTTTCGCCGACCGAGGCCGGGCTGGGGCTCGACTGGAGCGGCACCCTCGACCAGGCGGGCGACCAGCCGATCAACCCCTTCACGCGGCTCGCGTCGTTCTTCAGCACTCGCGAGCTGGGCGTGGTCTCGCACACCGAGGCCGACAAGCTCGACCCGGCGCTCGAGGACCTGCGCGGACGCGTCGACCGCGAGCCCGTGGAAGGCACGATCCGGTTCGACGGCACCACGCCGGTCGCGGTCCCGCCGCAGGCCGGGCAAAAGCTGGATGTCGCGGCGGCGCGGGCGAAGGTGCTGAGCGGCTGGGCTTCCAGCAACGAGCTGACTCTCCCGGTCGCGCCGACGCCGGTGCGCACCACCGCTGAGGGCGTCCAGCGGGCGCTCGCCGAATTCGCCAAGCCCGCGGTGTCCGCGCCGATCGTCGTCAAGGGCGAAGGCGCGGACGCGACGCTGACCCCGGAGCAGATCGCCGGCGCGCTCACGTTCGTGCCCGGCGACGGCGGCGGCCTCGCCCCGCAGGTCGACCCGAAGAAGGTCACCGACGCGCTCGCGCCGCAGCTGAAGTCGACCGAGCAGGAGGGCAAGGACGCGGCCATCGCGTTCTCCGGCGGCAAACCGGTCGTCGAACCGTCCGCGGACGGCAACACCGTCGACTGGGAGCAGAGCCTCAAGCCGCTGCCGAACACGCTGAAGCAGACCGACAGCCGCGAGCTGAAGGCGATCTACAAGAAGACGCCCGCGAAGGTCACCACCGAGCAGGCGGACAAGCTGGGCGTCAAGGAAGTCATCGGCGAATTCAGCACCGGCGGGTTCGCGCCCGACTCCGGCACGAACATCCGCGTGGTCGCCGAGAAGGTGAACGGCGCGATCGTGAAGCCGGGAGAAACGTTCAGCCTCAACGGGTTCACCGGCGCGCGCGGGCGTCCGCAGGGCTACGTCGAAGCGGGCGTGATCGAGAACGGCGCGCCTGCCCGCGAGGTCGGCGGCGGCATTTCGCAGTTCGCCACCACGCTGTACAACGCGGCGTACTTCTCCGGGATGAAGGACGCAGGGCACAAGGAACACAGCTACTACATCAGCCGTTATCCGGCCGCGCGCGAGGCGACGGTGTTCCAGAACCCCAACGGCGCCAGCGTGATCGACCTGAAGTTCACGAACGACTCGGACACCGGCGTCGCGATCCAGACCGTCTGGACGCCGTCGTCGATCACCGTGAAACTGTGGGGCACCAAGCGGTACACCGTCGAATCGGTGCCCGGCGAGCGGTCGAACCCGACGCCGCCGCCGACGAAACCGGGTCCGGCGGAGAACTGCCACGCGTCCAACGGCGCGCCCGGTTTCACCGCGAGCGACACCCGGATCCTGCGCGACGCCTCGTCGGGCCGGGAGGTTTCGCGGCACACGCGGTCGGTCCGCTACAACCCGCAGCCGAAGATCACCTGCGGGGAGCAGTGAGTCGATGCATCGTGGCGGCCACCGCCAGATCGACGGCGAAGGAAAACTCCGCTTCGTGATCGCACCGCGCCAGATGCGGCGCGGATTCGACGACGGCGGGAAGTTCGGTCTGCTCCAGTTCGGCGCGGCGATGGGCGATTCCGGCTTCATCGGTGACGCCGAACGCCGGGCCCGCGCCCGCCTCGCGCAGGAGCGAGCCGACTACGACGGCCAGGAGCGAGCGCAGCAGGTGCACAGCCTCTTCGGGGGACGCGCCTGCCTTGCGCAGCACCGAAAGCACCGCTTCGACCGGGGCGAGCGCGGCGATCGACGGCAACTGTCTGGTTAGGACCAGCGCAGCGGCCTGCGGGTGCGCGCGCGTTGCTTTCCGGAAGGACTGGGCGATCGCGCGGAGGTCTTCTTCGAGCTGGCCAGTCAAGTCCGGGAGGTCGATTCCGCCGAGCACGTGCCCGGCGACGGCGTCGAGCAAGGCTTCTTTGCCGTCGATGTGGTGGTAGAGGCTCTTCGCGTCCACGCCGAGGCGCTGCCCGACGGTCCGCATGCTCACCGCTGCCGCGCCGTCGGCGTCGACTACTTCCAGCGCGGCCGTCAGGATCGCCTCCCGCGACAGCCGGGCGTCTCCCTTGCGCGGGCGTCCCCGGCGCGTCGTGGTGTTCACGGTTCCATCATGGCGCACTTGCAGTTAACCCACACTGTGGATTAAATTGCGGTTCCGCTCTCCCGGCTTGGAGGAACCCGTGGACCCGTCGGCCATCCCCGCTCCCGAAGTGCTGCGCGCCCGGCAAAAGCTCGTCCTCGACCACTTCCGCGACGAGGTGCGCCAGGACTGGGACGACGTGCTGGCGACGTTCCCGCACCCGCGCTACGAGATCGTCCCGACGATGACCGTGCACGACGGCGATTCCGCGGTGCGCGGTTACTACGACGAAACCCGCCGCGCTTTTCCGGATCAAGACCACGAAATCATTGCCCTGCGACACAGTGCAGATGCGGTAATCGTGGAATTCTGGCTTCTTGGCACCCATCGCGGGCCGCTCGGGAAGATTCCGCCGACCGGGCAGCGGTTCCGCGTCCGGATGACCGCGTACTTCCTCTTCGACGCCGACGAACAGCTGGTGTGCGAACGCATCTACTTCGACACGCTCACCATGCTCCGCCAGCTGTTGAGCGCGTACGACGTCCGGAAACCCACCTCGTGGCCCAAGCTCGTCCGAGCCGTGCGCGGGCTGCTCGCGATGTCCGGAACCCCGGATCCGCGGCTCTCCGACACCACTCCGCCCGCTTTTTGTCGGTGACCCCGCGTACAGTCGTGCGCACACCACGGGAAGGGGGAACCGGTGTCCGACGACGCGGCCATGGGGCTTTACGGACTCACCAAACGGTTCGGGACCACGCTGGCAGTAGACGATGTGCGGCTGGAAGTGCCGCGAGGGTCGTTCTTCGGCCTCGTCGGGCCTAACGGAGCCGGGAAAACGACGTCGCTGTCGATGGCGGTCGGGCTGCTCAGGCCAGACGCCGGCGAAGCGCGCGTGTTCGGCGTGGACGTTTGGCGGGAGCCGGAACGGGCGAAAAGCCTGATCGGCGTTCTTCCGGACGGATTGTCCATTCCGGAGCGGCTCACCGGGCGGGAACTGCTGACGTACATGGGCTTGCTGCGCGGGCTCGCGCCGGACACAGTCGCCGAGCGTGCCCAGGAACTGCTCGGCGTGCTGGAGCTGACGGACGCCGAGCGCACCCTCGTCATCGACTATTCCGCGGGCATGCGCAAGAAGATCGGCCTCGCGACGGCGTTGCTGCACGGCCCTCGGCTGCTGGTCCTGGACGAGCCGTTCGAAGCGGTCGACCCGGTTTCCGCGTCGACGATTCGCACGATCCTGCAGCGGTTCGTCGCTTCCGGCGGCGCGGTCGTGCTGTCGAGCCACGTGATGGCGTTGGTGGAGCAGCTGTGCAGTCACGTCGCGGTCATCACGCGCGGGCGCGTCGTCGCCGCGGGCGCGGTGGCGGACGTGCGGGGCGAAGGCACGCTGGAAGACGCGTTCGTGCACATTGTCGGCGGGCGGACCGGTGGAGCGGAGGGGCTGGCGTGGTTGGCGTCCTCGTCCGACTGAAGCTGCGGGTCCTGCGCAATTCGCTGCGCGGGCGGCAGATCGCCGGAATGATCGTCGGCGGCATCTTCGGTCTGCTGGCGGCTTTGTTCACCGTCGGCATCGCGGTGTTCCCGGCTCCGGAAGCGCGGATCACCGTCGACCTGCTCACCTCCGTCTACGCGGTGTGGATGGCGGGCTGGGTGCTCGCGCCGATCGCGACCGGAGGCGGGGACGACACCCTGCGTCCGGAACACTTCGCGCTGCTGCCGATCGGCCGTCGCAAACTGGCAGTCGGTCTGCTCGCGGCGAGTTTCGTGGGCGTCACCGCGCTGGTGAGCCTGCTGGCGTTCCTTGGCTTGGCGTTCTATGGCCTGCGGTTCGGTGCCGGGGCGGCGCTCGTCGGGCTCGTGTTCACCGTGCTGCAGCTGGCGTTCGTGGTGCTGCTGTACCGCGTGGTGATGGCCGCGCTCGGCACCCTGCTGACGTCGCGCAAGGGCAAGGAACTCGGCATCATCCTGGTGGCGCTCACCGGGTTGTCCGGCGTCGCGGTGAACTACGTGATGCGGAGCGTCGGCCCGGCGATCGTCACCGGCCAGATGCCCGGCTTCGTCAGTGTCATGCACGCCCTGCCGTCCGGATGGGGCACGCTCGCGGTGCACGCGGCCGGAGTCGGCGAATGGGGCACGGTCGGCGGCCTGTTCGCCGCGCTGCTCGGCGCAGTGGCTGTTCTGGTCCTGGTCTGGGGCGCGCTGCTGGCCCGCCAGGTCACCACGCCTTCCTTCCGCGGTGCCTCCCGCACCCGCGCGAAGAGCGCCCGCACGCGGCGCAGCCTGCTCCCGGCCACGCCGATCGGCGCCGTGGCGCGCAAGGAGCTTTACACCTGGTGGCGGGACGCCCGCCGACGTGTCGCGCTGCTGTCGACGCTGCTCATCGGTTTCGTCATCACCGTCGTGCCAGCCCTGTCCGGCGGCGGAGGTGGCGGGCAGTCGGTGATGCTGCCGTATTTCGGTGTCGCAGTGGTGATTTTCGCGTCCATGCAGTCCGGCAACCTGTACGGAATGGACGGCAGCGCCCTGTGGCACACGCTGGTCGTCCCCGGTGCCGAACGCGCCGACGTGCGCGGCCGTCAGCTTGCGTGGGCCTTGATCGTCGCCCCCATCGCCGTGGTGCTGGCGCTGGTCCTGCCCGGCGTCACCGGCGTACCGGGCGCGTATCCGTGGGTTCTCGGCCTAGTCCCGGCGACCCTGGGCGCCGGAGCCGGAATCCTGATGCTGCAATCCGTCTTCCTGGCCTTCCCTTTGCCGGATCAACGGCGCAGCGGCAGCCCGTGGTCGTCCGGCGGACGCCCCGGCTGTGCCCGAGCCGCGCTGATGCTGGCGACGACGCTGCTCATCGTGCTCGGCGCGTTGCCGGTGGTGGCGCTGTGCGTGGCCGGGAAGCTGGCGGACCTGCCGGTGCTCCAGTGGCTGGGCATTCCGGCCGGGATCGCGACCGGTATCGCCTTGGCGTGGTGGTGGGGTTCACTCGCCCAGAAACGGCTGGTGGAGCGCGGACCGGAGCTGCTGGCGACGGTCTCCAAAGAACGGTGACAGATTTTCTTGCCGAGGTTGTCGAATGGCGTGGAGCGCGTTCGTAGCCACGGCAAGAGACCCGGTTTTGAGGAGTTCGCCATGTAGCAGTACCTGCTGGCCGTCCAGGGAGACGAAACCACGCTGGAGACCGGTGCCGAACTGACCGCCCAGATGGCCCGCACGACGAAGGTCACCGGCCCGGCCCCGCCCTGCCCGACTCAGCCGCGCCAGGCTCGGCCCTGCCCGACTCAGCCCGCCAGGCTCATCCGTGCCCGTCTCGGCCCAGCCCCACCCGGCTCAGCACGGCCCGGCCCCACACAGCCCCGCCCCGGCTCAGCCTCATCCGGTTCAGCGCGGCCCAGCTCAGCCTGGCCCAACTAGGTCAGCCCGGCCCAGCTCAGCCCGGCCCGGCCTAGCCCGGCTCAGCGCGGCTCGGCTCAGCCCGATTCGGCTCGGCTCGGCCCGATTCGGCTCGGCCCGCCGCCTCACCTCACCGCGAGGCAATCCCAGCCAACGGCACCTCACCAACCGACCGCAACCCTCCCGGGCCGTCAGCTGCTCCAGCCGGACTGCTGCCCACCCGCTCACCGATCCCAGCCGCCCACTCCCGGCGAGTCACTTAAAGCGCAGCATCACTTGCCCACTAATTCCTCAGTCACCTCCTCTCCAGTCCGCCAGCCGCATCCGTCAGGGAAGCGCGGCCAGAGATTCCTCCAACGCCGCGTCCGGAAGTTCGTTGTCCACCATGTCCCCGGCCAGATACGCGCCGTACGCGGGCAAGTCGAGGTGCGCGTGTCCGCAGAGTGCCGTCAGGATCACCTTCTCCTCACCAGTTTCCTTGCAGCGCAACGCTTCCTGAATGCACGCGGCCAACGCATGTGTCGGTTCAGGCGCGGGGATGATGCCTTCCGTGCGGGCGAACTGCACTCCCGCGGCGAAACATTCCTGTTGACCGATCGCGAGCGCCTCGATGAGGCCCAGTTCGTAGATGTGCGAGATCAGCGGCGACATCCCGTGGTAGCGCAGGCCTCCGGCGTGGATCGGGTCCGGGATGAAGTCGTGGCCGAGCGTGTGCATCTTCAGTAGCGGCGTGAGACCGGCCGTGTCGCCGAAGTCGTAGGCGTAGCGGCCTCGGGTGAGGGTCGGGCAGGCCGCCGGTTCGACCGCGCGGATCACCGGGTTCATCCGGCCGGCCAGTTTTTCCCGCAGGAACGGGAAAGCGAGCCCGCCGAAGTTGGAGCCGCCGCCGGTGCAGCCGACGAGCACGTCCGGGGTGTCGCCTGCCATTTCGAACTGCCGGAGGGCTTCCTCGCCGATCACCGTCTGGTGCAGCAGCACGTGGTTGAGCACGCTGCCCAGCGCGTACCGCGCACCCGGATCCGCCGCGGCCTGCTCGACCGCTTCACTGATCGCGATCCCAAGACTGCCGGTCGACTGCGGGTTCTCCGCCAGGATCGCGCGGCCGGCGGCAGTGCGATCCGATGGACTCGGGTACACCTGCGCACCGAAGGTCTCCATCATCAGCTTGCGGTACGGCTTCTGGTCGTACGACGCCCGCACCTGCCAGACCTCGCACGACAGTCCAAAGGTCGCGCACGCGAACGCCAACGCGCTTCCCCACTGCCCGGCGCCGGTCTCGGTGGTGAGCCGCGTGACGCCCTCGGCCGCGTTGTAGAACGCCTGTGGCACAGCGGTGTTCGGTTTGTGCGAGCCGACCGGGCTGACACCCTCGTACTTGTAGTAGATCCGGGCCGGGGTTCCGAGCGCCTTCTCCAGCCGGCGGGCGCGATAGAGCGGAGACGGACGCCAGAGCCGGTAGACGTCGCGGACTTCCTCGGGAATGTCGATGTAGCGCTCGGTGGTGACTTCCTGCTCGATGATCGCCCGCGGGAACAGCGGAGCCAGGTCCTCGGGCCCGACGGGCTCGCGTGTTCCCGGGTGCAGCGGCGGAGGCGGCGGCTCGGGCAGGTCCGGCACCACGTTGTACCACTGCGCCGGGAGATCGGCCTCGTCCAGAATGTATTTCGTCCGTTCTGCCATGACGCCTCCTCGGTCGGCGGAACCCAACGTAAGCCGGGCGGCGGGAGAAGCCAAGCGCCGGAGCGCGCGAGGGGACCCCTCGCGCGCATAAAGCGGCAGGTCCACCCATGTGGGCGACCTGTCCACAATGGAGGGTGTGGAGGATTCGCCGGAAGCAGTTTCCGGCGGGCGCCGGTTTTTGTCGGTGGGTGCCGGTAGGTTCGTTGGCATGGCGACATTGGTGACGTTCCACGCCCACCCGGACGACGAGGCGATCATGACCGGCGGCGTGATGCGCAAGGCGGCCGACGAGGGGCACCGGGTGGTGCTCGTGGTGGCCACGCGCGGAGAAAAGGGCGAGATCCCCGAGGGCCTGCTCGAAGACGGCGAGCAGCTCGCGGACCGGCGAGTGAAGGAGACGCAGGCGGCGGCCGAGGTGCTGGGCGTCTCGCGAGTGGAGTTCTTGGGATACCAGGACTCCGGAATGATGGGCGACCCGTCGAACGACGGCCCGGGCACGTTCTGGACCGCCCCGGTCGAAGAAGCGGCGGAGCGGCTGGCGGCGATCCTGCGCGAGGAGTCGGCGGACGTGCTCACGGTCTACGACGACTTCGGCGTCTACGGCCACCCGGACCACATCCAGGTCCACCGCGTCGGCATGCGCGCGGGAGAACTCGCGGGCACGCCGCGGATCTACCAGGGCTCGGTGAACCGCGACGAGGTCCGCCGCGCCGCCGAAGCCGCACGCGCGGCGGGCGAGGAAGGCGGCCCGGACGAGGACATGATCATCGGCAAACCGGCGGCCGAGCTGACTGCCGAAGTCGACGTCACGGCATACGCGAAGGTGAAGCGGGCGGCGATGCGGGCGCATCTGAGCCAGATCAGCGAGGAGTCGTTCTTCCTGGCGCTGCCGGACGAGAAGTTCGCCCAGACGTTCGGGACGGAATGGTTCATCCGGGAAGGACAGGGTCCGGGGGTGACGGAGACGGATCTGATGAAGGGGCTCTGACTGGGGCCTGGGCGAGCCGCGGGGACGCGGGTTTCCGGCGAGGGTCCGGAGGATCGGGCCGAGTCGGCAGGTTGACGCTGCCGGAATCGCCCGTGGGTTCGGATCTCCGGTGCAGATGGTGGCCGAGTCTGGGTGGCGGGCGGGCATCGACGGAGTTGTCCGCGAGCACGGTTGTCCGGCGCAACTCGCGGACCGGGTCTGGGCGAAGGATTCGGCATCGGCAGAGCTGTTCCCGAGCGCGGTTGTCCGACGCAACGCCCGGAACGAGTCAGGGCGACCGATCGGCATCGGCAGAGCTGTCCGCGAACACGGTTCCGCAGCGCAGATAGCGGACCAAGCCCGATCGGCAGATCGGTGCCGATAGAGGTGTCCACGAACACGGTTGCCCGGCGCAACTCGCTGACCGAGCGCCGTCGGCGGATTGGCACTGGCGGAGTCGCCCGCGGGCGCGGGCTTCCACGGACACGCCACGGGCCGAGCGCGGTCGGCAAATCGGCACCGACAGCGTCGCCCGCAGGCGCGGCATCCACCCAGGCATCACCAACCGAGCCTGGTTGGCAGATCGGCGCGGGCGGCTGCGTGGGGGTCGTAGGGCGAGAAGCGGCAGGGTCCGCGTCGCCCGGAGGCGCGGTATCCGCCCAGGCATCATCGACCGAGCCCGGTCGGCAGATCGGCGCGGGCGGCCGCGTGGGAGTCGAAGGGCGAGGAGCGGCAGAGTCCGAGATCGGCTGGCGGTCACACGCGAACCAACCCTGCGAGGAGCGGCAAGGGCCGCGATGGGCCGACTATCGAGGCAAACTGACCATGCCCCGAACAGGCGGGATTGCTTGCTCGGCACCGAGCACACAACCCCAGCCGGTGCGGGCGATGCCCAGGCCGAGCGAAATGGTGCCGGTCCGCGTTCCCGGGCAGGACGGGAAGTTGCGCGGCACGGCATGGCAAGCCGGGCGTATGCACCTGGCAAGGCAGCTCAGCCGACCTGTCTGGCTCCCGTCGACGAAGGGCAGCTGCCGAAGATGTAGACGTGCGAGCCGGTGCGCACGGCCGGCACGTACGCGGCCAGCGGTGCGGCGACTCCGGGCAGTTCGATTCCGAGCTCGGCGAGCCGGTCGCTCCAGGTCAACGCCGCCCCCTCAGCTCTTCGGCCGCAAGCGGCCAGCCGTCATGCGGGTTCCGCTTCTCCGACTCGAGCTGAGGCCAGGCGGACTGCGTCCAGGATCTTCTCGTACCCAGTGCAGCGGCAGAGATTGCCCGCCAGGGCTTCGCGAATCTCCGGGTCCGTCGGGGCGGTCACGCGGTGCACGAGTTCGTGCGCGGCGACGATCAACCCCGGCGTGCAGAAGCCGCATTGCACGGCGCCGGCTTCGACGAAAGCCTGCTGCACTGCGTCCAGCTGGTCGCCGTCTGCCAGGCCCTCCACGGTGCGGACGTTTCTGCCTTCGGCTTGACCCGCGGCGACCAGGCACGAACACACTGGGGCACCGTCCAAATACACTGTGCACGAACCGCATTCGCCCTGTTCGCAGGCGTTCTTCGAGCCCGGCAAGCCTAGTTGGTCGCGCAGTACGAACAGCAGGCTTTGTCCTTCCCAGACCTCGTCGACGGTGCGCGGTTCGTCATTGACAGTGAGGTTCAGGCGCATTTCGGCTGCCCGCCTTTCCGATAGTCGTCCCAGGCCCAGCTCAACGTCCGGCGGGCCAGTACTGCGATCGCGTGGATGCGGTAGTCCGCGCTGCCTCGGACGTCGTCGATCGGGGACGCAGCGCTCGCGGCCAGCTCGCCGAAGCGGCGTACGACCGGGTCCGGCAGCGGGAAGCGGGATTCCCATGAATCGGAGAGGGCGTCGCGGAGGAAGTCTTCGGCGGCGGTGGCTCGGCGTGGCGTCGGGGCGGCCGATCCGATCGCCGCGCCTACCCAGCCGGTTTCCGGGGCCAGGTCCAGTGCGAACGAGCACACCGCGATGACCATCGCGTTGCGGGTGCCGACTTTCGCGAACTGCTGCGGGCCGGTCGCGACCGGGAGGTGGATGGCAGCGATCAGCTCGTCCGGGGCCAGTGCGTTGCGTTTGACGCCCCGGTAGAACTCCGTCGCCGGGATCATCCGGATGCCGCGTACGGACGCGACCTCGATTGTCGCGTCGCAGGCCAGGAGCGTGGGATGGGTGTCGCCGGCCGGGGAGGCTGCGCCCAGGTTTCCCCCGACAGTGCCGCGGTTGCGGATTTGCGGCGACCCGACAGTGCGGCTGGCCATCGCCAATCCGGGGAGGCGGGTGCCGAGTTCGGTGATGATCCGGGTGTACGACACGCCCGCGCCCAGACGGATCCGGCCGTCCTGCTCAGTCCATTCGGACAGGTCGCTGATCCGTGTGAGATCGAGCAGCGCAGCGGGGCGGCGGTGGTCGAAGTTGAGCTCGACCAGGACGTCGGTGCCGCCTGCCAGGGGGACGGCGTCCGGGCGGTCGGCTTTCACAGCGAGGGCTTCCGCCCAGGTCGCAGGGGTCAGGAAATCCACGGGGCACCTCCGGCCTCGGGCAGGAAAGAGAAGGGGTGGAAAGGCAGAACGGCCGCGTTAGGCAGCGCGGTCACGAAGCGACCCGCACGCCCGCTCCGGCCTGCTCGGCCAAGGCGATGCCGTCCGGGGCGAACCGGAGAGGTCGGCAAAGGCGTGCCGGTCACGATACGGCCCGCAAGCCCACACCCGTCGGCCCTCCTCGGGCGATGTCTGCCAAGCGAACCGGGACAACTCAACAAGAGCGAGCCGGTCACGAACCGACCCCCAACCCCCGCACCCGTCCCCCGACCAAGGCGATGCGGTCCGTGGAGAACCGGAGAGTTCAGCAGAGGCGGGCTGGTCACGAAGAGAACCACAAGCCCACCCCCGTCGGCCCTCCCCAGGCGATGTCCTCCAAGCGGATCGGGAGAGCTCAACAAGAGCGAGCCGGTCACGATGCGGACCGCAACCTCGCACCCGTCTCCCCGGCCAAAGCGATGCCATCAGGGCGGATCGGGCCGTCCGGCAAGACAAGCCAGTCACGACGCAACCCCCAACCCCGCACCCGTCTCCCCGGCCAAGGCGATGTCGTCCGGGCGAATAGGGGCGTTCGGCAACGGCAAGCCGGTCGCCGAGCGGAGGGCGTTCAGGATCGCTGGGGTCGACGACAGGGTCGGCGGCTCACCCACGCCGTTCAGGCCGTAGGGCGAGTCCGGGTGCGGGAATTCGAACAGGCTGATCGGCATCGGCGGCACGTCGAGCACGGTCGGGATCAGGTAGTCCGTGAAGGACGGGTTGCGCACCCGGCCCTCGCGGTCGACCAGGATTTCCTCCATCAGGGCCAAACCCAGGCCCTGTACGCTGCCGCCTTCGATTTGGCCTTCTACTGCCAGCGGGTTCATTGCCTTGCCGACGTCCTGGGCGGTCGCCAGCTCGACTACCTTCACCAAACCCAGCTCCACGTCCACGTCCACCACCGCTCGGTGGGCGGCGAAGGCGAAAGCGATGTGTGCGTCGCCCTGGCCGGTTTCCGGGTCGATGCCTTGGGTGGGGCGGTGGTGGTATTCGAAGATGTGCGAAAGAGTGTCCGAACCCACGAGGTCGGCGATCGAGCACACTGGGCGTCCGGCGGGGTCCAGGACTTGGTCGTCGCCCAGGGAGAGCGCGGGGAGGCCAGAAGCGGCAGTAGCGCGGCGTAGCAGTTCGCGTGCGATGTGGCGGCAGGCGCCTTGCACTGCCCCGGTGGACATCCAGGTCATGCGGGAGGCGGACGCTGAACCGGCGTCGCCGATTTGGGTGTCGGCGGGCAACACGACTATCCGGGAGACGCCTAGTTCCGTGCTCGCCACTTGCGGCTGGACGGTCGTGACGCCTTGTCCGCATTCCGCGGCAGCGGTGTGCACTGAGACCACCGGGGCGCCATTGACCACCGTCAGTGCGACTCGCGCGGTCGAGATGTCGTCGACGCCTCCTGAGTAGCCGATCGCTTTCACCCCGACCGCGTAGCCGACTCCGCGACGCACCCCCTCGCCGTGCGTCGTGTTGGCGGCTCCGCCTGGAAGAGAAAGCAGGTCCGAATTGGCCGCGGGAGGCAGCGGACGGTCTCGGAGGGCTTGCAAGAGTTCCGCGACGGGGGCTGGGCCGTCGACGGCTTGGCCGGTGGGCAGGACCGTGCCTGTGGTCATGGCGTTGCGGAGGCGCAATTCCATCGGGTCCATGCCCAGTTCATGGGCCAGTTTGTCCATATTGGACTCACAACCGTAGGCCGATTGGACGGCACCGAAACCGCGCATCGCTCCGCACGGCGGGTTGTTCGTGAAGACTGCTAGGCCGTCGATTTCGGCATTCGGGACGTCGTAGGCACCGGTGACGAAGTAGCAAGCATTGGCGATTACTACCGGCGAAGTCGAGGTGTAGGCACCGCCGTCCAGAACCAGGCGGGCTTTGACGTAGACCAGGCGGCCGTCTTTGGTGGCACCGTGTTCGTAACGCATCTTCGCCGGATGGCGGTGTACGTGGCCGAAGAAGGATTCGTAGCGGTTGTAGGACATTTTCACCGGACGGCCTAGCCGCAGGGCCAGCATGCAGGCGTGCACGTGGACGGAGAGGTCTTCCCGGCCGCCGAAGGCACCGCCGACTCCTGCCATGGTCAGGCGCACTTTTTCCGGCGGCAGGCCTAGGCACGGGGCAAGTTGTTCCAAGTCTTTGTGAAGCCATTGCGAGGAAACGTAAAGCTCGACGCCGCCGTCTTCGGAGGGGATTGCCAGACCGGATTCCGGGCCAAGGAAAGCTTGGTCCTGCATGCCGACTTCGTACTCGCCGGTGACTACGACATCCGCCTCGGCGCGGGCGCGGGAAAGGTCGCCGTGGCGGATTTTTACGTGTCGTACCAGGTTTCCGCCGGGATGGACGGGGCGGACACCCTCGTCCAGGACCGTCATCGGATCGGTGACCGGGGTCAGCGGTTCGTAGTCGACGATGATCAGTTTTGCCGCCTGGCGGGCGGTTTCGGGGTCGTCGGCGGCGACCAGCGCGACTGGTTCGCCGTGGTAGCGGACTTCGTCGAAAGCCAGTACCGGCTGGTCGGCGGATTTCATGCCGCACGTTTTCGCGCCGGGAACGTCCTCGTGAGTGAGCACGGCGTGCACGCCCGGTTGAGCGAGAGCTTTGCTCGTGTCGATGGACCGGATCCGCGCGGCCGCGTGGGGGCTGCGCAGCGTGGTCGCCCAGACCATGCCCTCGATCCACAAATCCGACGAATAGGCGAACCTGCCGGTCACCTTGGCGGCGCCGTCCGGACGGAGGGCGCTTTCGCCCACCCGGGCGGCTTTCCCGGTTTCCGCGGCGCGTACCAGCGAGTCCACAGTGACCACCAGCTTTCCTGCGTTGCCGACTCCACATGATTCAACACGTGTAGATCGGGACTGTCAACGGCTCTTCGGGTATCGTCTGGCGCATGCAGCGGGTCACCCGGGACGATGTCGCACGGCTGGCGGGCACCTCGCCGGCCGTGGTCAGTTACGTGCTCAACAACGGTCCGCGTCCGGTCGCCCCCGCCACTCGGGCGCGAGTGGAACAAGCGATCGCCGAGCTCGGGTACCGGCCGAATCTCGTCGCGCGGGCGTTGCGGTCCACGCGCAGCAATGTGCTCGGACTGGTCGTGCCGGACAGCAGCGAGGGCTACTTCACCCAGCTCACCCACGCGGTCGAGCGGGCCGCGTTCGCGCGTGGATCCTTGGTGCTGCTGGGAAATTCGGCGTTCTCCCGGGAGCAGGAGCTGCGGTACGCCGAATCGCTGGCGAACATGCGCGTGGACGGTCTGCTGCTCGTCCGCGCCGAGATCGCCGGAGCGGCGGCGACCCACTCCACTTTGGACGTTCCGGTCGTCTACCTGCACCACCACGCCCCGACCGGAGCCGCCGCGCCGTCCGTGGTGCTGGACAACAAGGCGGGCGGGCGGTTGACCACCGAACATCTGCTCGGGCACGGCTACCGGGAGATCGGGTGTCTCACCGGAACCGCGCGGTCCGGGCCGGTGGCCGATCGGGCTCGCGGCTGGACGGAGGCGATGCGGGCGGCGAAAAGGAGTGCGGGCAACGTCGTCCGGACTGGTCTGGATCGGCATGCCGCGCGGGCCGACATCCGGCGATGGCTGCAATCGCCGGAGCGGCCGCGCGCGATCATGGCGACCGCGGACGGGCTGGCGCTCGACACGCTCACTGTCGCGGCGGAGCTTGGTTTGAACGTGCCGAAAGACCTTGCGGTGATTGGCTTCGGCGGTACCGACGCCGCCGCGCACAGCTGGCCCGCGCTGTCCACCGCCGGGCATTCCTTCGACGATTTCGCTGACGCCGCAGTGTCCACTCTGGACAAAATAAAAGAAGACACTCAGCCGGAAGACCGCATCCTCGACGTACAACTGACCGCGCGCGCCAGCTGCGGGTGCGACTGAACCCCGCAGCCGGCGCAAGCGAATCAGGAGTTAGCGGCCTCAGCCCACGCCGACGGCGTGTAGCCGAGATAATGCGAAGCGTGCGTATTCGCCGCCGAGGCCTGCGGAATATCGCCGCGCAAATAAGCCTCGGCTTCCGCCTTGTCCTTCGGCGGCGGCGTCGGCGCGAGGCCGAGCAACTTGGCCATGTTGTTGCCGAGGTAGCCCTCCAGGTCGTCCTCGGACAGGTTCAGGCCCTGCGGCGGCTGGTGGCACAGCACTTCCAGCTCCCGCGCCCACATGCCGGGCTCGTTCGGCGGCGAATCGGTGCCGAAGACCAGGTCGCTCTTCTTCATCTCCTTGGCGAATTCGACGATCCGCGACTGCAGCAGCCAGCCCGATTCGCCGATCACGTTCGGCGAGTCCTGGATCATCCAGAACGCCTCGAAACAGTAGACGCCGCCGGTCTGGATGCCGAAATGGCCGAGAATGAACGTGACGTTCGGGAACTCGCGGATGATCGGGTAGAACTGGGTCGGGATCGAGTACGGCCCGTCCCCGGTGTGGATCAGCACGATCACGCCGAGTTCGTCGCACACCCGCATCACCGGCCGCAGCCAGTCCAGCGCCCGGTCCGGGCGGTAGGAATGCATGTTGGCGTGCAGTTTCAGCATCTTGTAGCCGTATTCCTTCACGTGGAAGGCCAGCTCCGCCGCGCCGTTTTCCGGGCCGAACCGCGGGTTGTACATGAAGTTCCCGACGAACCGGTCCGGGTACTGCTGCACCAGCGAGGTCACGTACGCCTGGTATTCGCGGATCCCTTCCCGGCCGGTTTTGTTGCCCTCCCGCCAGGTCGTGTTGCCCGGCGGCGGCATGATGCAGCTGACGTCCACGCGCCGCGGCTTGCCGTTGATCCAGAATGGACCGTCCATCATTTCCAGCGTGCGCTCGCCGGTGAACGGGGTTCCGGTGTGCCGCCAGGCTTCGTCGACGAGATTCGTCGGATGGACATGGGTATCGATAATCACCGGATGTCTCCTTACGCAAGACTTGAGTAAAGGACTCCCCGGCCGCGCTTCACCGCACCTACGGGACCCGGAAGCGCGATCCGCGCTCCGGCGCAACCGAGTGCAACACCTTCGCCGCCCGCTGTCAACACATGATCGCCGAATGCCTTGCGCGGCAAGACTTTTCCGGAGAAGGCTCTTGACACCGGCACCGCGAGGGCTTTGCATTGAACGACCCGGCGGCGCTGCCGGGCGCCGGTGACCTCCCGTTTCGGGCCAACCGTTCGGCCAGCTGCCTCCAGCCGCGCGCTGGAGACGACCGCCGGGCCGGGTCCGACCCCGCCCGGGGAAGGGCGGCCCGATGTCGGCTGCGGAACCCTGCGACCTCCTCCTGACCGGCGGCACCGTGGTGACCGTCGACGACCGGCGCACTGTCCACCAGAACGGCTACGTCGCGATCACCGGCGACCGGATCGCCGGCGTCGGACCGGGATCCGGCACTGAGCGCTGGCGCGCCGAAGAAGTCGTCGACTGTCGAGGCAAAGCCGTGCTGCCGGGCCTGGTCGACGGGCACAACCACCTCTACCAAGCACTCGCTCGCGGGCTCGGCGAAGGCATGTCGATCGTGCCGTGGCTGTGCGAATTCATGTGGCCGTATTCGATCGCGATCACCGGGCCCGAAGCGGTGGCCGGGGCACGGCTCGGCGCGGTCGAGGCGTTGCGCGCCGGCATCACGACGGTGATCGACAACCATTACGCGCCAAGCGATCTTGAAACGACCCTCGCCGTCGCCGACGTCATCGAGGAGGCCGGCCTTCGCGGCGCGGTGGCCCGCGGCATGCTGGGCGAACGCACCGAAATCGCCGACCGCCGCGGTCAGCCGATCGAACTGTTCCGCTATTCGAGCGAGGACGAGTTCGCGATCACCCGCGAGGCGATGCAACACCGGCCGCCGACGTCGAAGGTCGCGGTGTGGCCCGCCGCGCTCAACCTCTGTTACGTGGAGCAGAAACTCGTCCGCCGCACGGTCGAACTCGCCCGGGAATTCGGCACTCGCTGGCACACCCATTGCTGCGAGAGCAAAACCGATCCGGTCAGCTACCTCGAAACCCACGGGGTCCGGCCGGTCGAATGGCTCGCCAGGGAAGAACTCCTCGACGAACGGGCCACCCTCGCGCACGCGATTTGGCTCGACGAAGCCGAAATCGAGCAGGTCGCCGCCGCGGGCGCGGGGGTCTCGCACAACCCGGCGTCCAACGGTTACCTCGCCTCCGGCACCGCGCAGATCGCGAACCTGCGCAAGCAGAACGTGCCAGTCGCGCTGGGCACCGACGGTCCCAGCTGCGGTCATCGGCAAGATCTTTTCGAGGCGATGAAACTCAGCGTCTTCGGCCAGCGAACGGCCACTTTGGACCCGACGGCGCTGCGGGCCGAGGACGCGCTGGAAATGGCCACCCGCGAGGGGGCCCGTTACGCCGGAATCGACGCGGGAGTGCTCAGCGAGGGCAAACTCGCCGATGTCATCGTGACCGCGCTCGATCGTCCGCACGTGCGCCCGGTGCACCGGGCGGTCGCCGCCCTCGTCTACTCCGCGCGCGGGTCCGATGTGGAGCTGACGATCGTGGGCGGCGAGATCGTCTACCGCGACGGACAGTGCGTCCGCGTCGACGAAGAGGCCGCCGCCGACGAGGCGGAACGGCACGCGGCCCGGCTGCTGAAGCGCAGCGGCATGGGCGGACTGCTCACTCCCTGGGCGCGGTGATCCGCGCTCCCCTTTCCCCGCTGTGGAGGAAACCATGCGATTCCGTCCGCGCACCACCCGAGCCGAAGCCACGACCCGCGACGCGGTCGACACCGTCCCCCGGCTGCGGCAAATGCTCCCGCTCGGTGTCCAGCACCTGCTGGTCGCCTACTCCGGAATGGTCACCGTCCCGCTGCTGATCGGGCTCGGCGTCGGCCTGTCCACCGCGCAGATCGCCACGCTCGTCACGGCGAACGTGCTGGTCAGCGGCATCGCGACGCTGTTGCAGACGCTCGGGATCGGCAACGTCGGCGTCCGGCTGCCGATCGTGATGGGCTCGACCTTCACCGGCATCACCCCGGCGATCATCGTCGGCAAGGAGGCCGGGCTGCCCGCGGTCTTCGGCGCGACGATCGTCGCCGGGCTGCTGACCTGGCTGGTCGCGCCGTGGTTCAGCAAGCTGATCCGGTTCTTCCCGCCCATCGTGACCGGGACGATCATCGCGATCATCGGGTTCTCGCTGCTGCCCTCCACCGCGACGCTGATCGCCGGGTCCAATCCGGGCGCCGCCGACCACGGTTCGGCCGGACGGCTGATTCTCGGGCTGGGCACCATTGTGCTGACTGTCTGTTTGGAACGGTTCGCTCCGCCCGCGGTGCGCCGTTTCGCGATTCTGATCGCGCTGGCCGTCGGGACGCTCGTGGCGATCCCGCTCGGCATGGCGGACTTCAGCTCGGTCGGGCACGCGGATTGGGTCGGCGTGGTGAAGCCGTTCGAATTCGGCATGCCGACGTTTGCCTTGTCCGCCTTGCTGCCGATGATCATCGTGCAGCTGGTGAACATGGTGGAATCGACCGGCGACACGCTCGCCATCGGGCAGATCGTCGGCCGCGACGTCGGACCGCCCGAGATCTCCCGGGCACTGCGCGCGGACGGGATCGGCTCCGCGTTCGCGGGCGTGTTCGGCTCGTTCACGGTCGTCACCTTCGGCGAGAACGTCGGGCTGGTCAGCATCACCCGCGTGATGAGCCGGTTCGTGGTCGCCACCGCGGGCGCGGTGCTGGTGCTCATGAGCCTGGTGCCGAAACTCGGCGCGGCCGTCGCGTCGCTGCCCGGCCCGGTGCTCGGCGGCGTCGGAGTGGTCATGTTCGGCACCGTCGGCGCGGTCGGGTTGCGCATCATGAGCCAGGCGGATCTCAGCAACGGGCGCAATATCTTGATCGTCGCCATCTCGTTCGGTTTCGGTCTCTTGCCGGTCGGCGCGCCAGAGTTTTACCAACATCTGCCCGTTGTGGTGCAGACCGTGCTCACGAGCGGCATCGCGGCCGGCGGCATCGCGGCGTTCCTGCTGAACCTCGTGCTCAACCGCCGCGAGCGGGCTCCGCGCACCGGGCCGGAAGCCGCGCCCGGGTATTGACCCTCGGCGGCTTCCGATGCACCATAGTCGAAACTCCTTGCAGGGAAGGAAAAATCTTCGCTCATTCCATAACCCCGTAGGTGCGGCGGCAGGATTCGCGCGCGGCCGGGGGTCATCGACGCCGGCTGCCCGTCCGGCTCCGGCGACGACCCACGATCCGCCCGGCCCGGCCGCTTTCCCGGTCCCGCCGGCCCAACGAGGTGAGGGAATCATGGCCAGTCCCCTGTCCCCGGTGGACGAACGTCCCCGATTCGGCCCGCTGGTGCTGCTGGGTTTGCAGCACGTGCTCGTGATGTACGCCGGTGTCGTCGTCGTGCCGATCGTCGTCGGCGCCGGGCTGGGCCTGCCCCAGTCGCAGATCGCCGACCTGGTCAGCGTCGACCTGGTGCTCGCCGGGATCGGCACCATGCTGCAGGCGTTCGGCGTCTGGAAATTCGGCATCCGGATGCCGCTCGTGGTCGGCGCGGCGTCCAACGGAATCGTCCCGATGGTGCTGATCGGCAGCACGCAGGGCTTGTCCACAGTGTACGGCTCGCTGCTCGTGGTCGGCGTGCTCTGGGTGCTGATCGCGCCGTTGTTCAGCAAACTGCTCAAGCTGTTCCCGGAGGTCGTCACCGGCACGGTCATCACGTTGATCGGATTGACGCTGATCCCGGTCGGGCTGAAGCTCATCGCCGGTTCCAATCCGTCCGCGCACAACTACGGTGCGCCGGCGAATCTCGCGCTGGCCGGGTTCACGCTCGCCTTGATCGCGGTGTTCTACCGGGTGTTCCGCGGTCTCCTCGGCCAGCTCGCGATGCTGATCGCGCTGACCGTCGGCGCGATCGTCGGCTGGCTGACCGGATTGGGCAGCCTCGCCGGAGTCGCCCATGGCCCGGTCTTCGGGCTTCTGCGACCGATGCATTACGGAGCGTTGCATTTCGACATTCCGTCGATTCTGCTGTTCCTGGTGATCGTTTTCGTGCTGATGGTCGAGGCGTCCGGACAGGGCCTCGCGGTCGGCCAGGTGGTCGGCAAGAAGGTCGGACCGCGCGACATCGCCAATCTGCTCCGGGTGGACGGACTGCTCACCGCACTCAGCGGCGTGTTCAACGGTTTCGCCTACACCACGTTCGGCCAGAACATCGGACTCGTCGCGCTGACGAAGGTGCGCAGCCGCTATCCGGTCGCGGTCGGCGGCATGATTCTGGTGGTTTTCGGGGTGGTGCAGCCGATCGGCCGGGTGATCGCGGCGATCCCGCAACCGGTGATCGGCGCGGCCGCCGTCGCCACCTTCGCGGCGCTGACGGTGTCCGGCATTCAGCTGCTGTCCCGGGTGGACTTCAACAAGACCGGCAATCTCGTGATCGTCATGCTGTCGCTCGGCGTCGGCTTGATCCCCGCAGGCGCCCCGGACTTCTACAAGCAGTTCCCGTTCGCCGCACAGGTTTTCCTGAAGAGCGGCGTGGCCACCGGCACCGTGCTGGCGGTGCTGCTGAACCTGCTTTTCTTCGCTGCTCGGAAACGGCGGCCGGAAGAGCCGCTCGTGCACCGAGAACCCGCCGCAAAGCTTTCCCAGTCCTGAAAGGACATCATGGGCACCGAACCGCAGCGGCCCCGGCTGATCGTCGGCATCACCGGGGCCAGCGGCCCGCACCTCGCTGTCCACCTGCTGACCGCGCTGCGCAAGCTCGGCACGGTGGAAACGCATCTGGTCATGTCCCGGGCCGCACACCGCACCATCGAACTGGAAACCGGAATGCCGCCCGCCGAGGTGGCCGAACTGGCCGATGTCCGCCACGCGCGCGGGGACATCGCTGCGTCCATCGCATCCGGTTCCTTTCGCACCACGGGCATGGTCGTCGTGCCGTGCTCGATGAAAACCGTCGCCGGGATCGCGCACGGCTACAGCGACGACCTGCTCGTCCGCGCCGCCGACGTGACGCTGAAAGAACGCCGTCCGCTCGTGCTCGTCGCCAGGGAAACCCCGTTGAGCCTCGTGCACCTGCGCAATCTCGTGGCGGTGACCGAGGCGGGCGCGACAGTGCTGCCTCCGGTGCCCGCCTTCTACCACCAGCCCGAGTCCATTGAGGACATCCTCGCCCACCTGACCGGCAAGGTGCTCGACCAGTTCGGCATCGAGAACGAACTGTTCGCGCGCTGGCAGGGGCCGCCCGCCTCGCAAGGAGTTTCGCGGTGAACCACCGGCAAGATCCCCATGCTTTCGTCGACCAGTATCGCCAGGAGTTTCCCGACGACGTGCTCGTCCTCGACGATCCCGTTCCGGCCGACGAGGGCGTCACCGGGGTGATTTACGAACTCGCCGCCGCCGGGCGGCACGAGATGGTGCTGTTCCGGAAGGTGACCGGGCTGGACGTGCCGGTGGTCAGCAACCTGTTCGCTTCACGGCAGCGCATCGCCCGCATGCTCGAAACCGGACCGTCCGGTTTGCACAGTGCATACCAGCAGCGTGCGCTTCGCGCGGTGCCGCCGAGGGTGGTCGACAGCGGGCCCGTGCTGGACGACGTGACGACCGATGTCGACTTGGCGACCATCCCGATGCTGCGGCACTTCGCCAGCGACCGATCCCCTTACGTCACCAGCGGAATCATCGTCGCCGAGGATCCGGACACCGGTGTCGGCAACCTCAGCTATCACCGGGCGATGCCGCATTCCCGCACCGAATTGGCGACCAGTCTCCATTCTCGGGGCGACCTGTGGCGGATGCTGCAGAAGTACGCCGAACGCGGCGAGCCGATGCCGGTCGCGATGGTGCTCGGCGGGCATCCGCTGTTCATGCTCGCCGCGTCCGCACGGGTCGGCTACGACGTGGACGAACGCGCGGTGGCGGGCGGATTGCTCGGCGAACCGCTGGAAGTCGTGCGCACCCCGCAGCACGGCATCGGCGTTCCCGCCTGGTCGGACTTCGTGCTGGAGGGCACGATCGACGCCTCCGAACACGCGGACGAAGGCCCGTTCGGCGAATTCTCCGGCTATTCCTCGAACCGCTCGACCAACAACGTGCTCCGCGTGCAAACGATCATGCGCCGCGCCGACGCCATGCTCATCGACGTCGTCGGCGGCAACACCGACGAGCACCTGAATCTCGCCCGCGTGCCGCGGGAATCGGAAATGGCGGAGAAACTCAAGGCCCGCTTCCCGGACGTCACCGCGGTCCATTACCCAACGTCCGGCACGCACTTCCATTGCTATGTCGCACTACGCCAGCGACGGCCTGGGCAAGCCCGGCAGGTGATGCTCGGCCTGCTCGGTTGGGATCCGTACGTGAAGACGGTGATCGCGGTGGACGAGGACGTCGACGTCACCAATGACAGCGATGTGCTCTGGGCGCTCGCCACGCATTTCCAGCCGCACCAGGACTTGTTCACTGTGGACGGTCTGCCCGGATCGCCGCTCGACCCGTCCTCGGGCTCCGACGGGACGACGTCCCGGATGGGCCTGGACGCCACCCGCGGCCCGCAGTTCGACGGCAACCGCATTGTCGTCTCCGAAGAAGCACGTCTGCACGCTCGCCGGATTCTCGGCGGGAACGGTTAAGGAGGGAATCATCATGGCCAAAATCCCGGTGACGGTACTGACCGGCTTTCTCGGCTCCGGCAAAACCACGCTCGTCAACCACATCCTCACCGCGAACCACGGGCACCGGATCGCGGTGATCGAGAACGAGTTCGGCGAAATCCCGATCGACAACGCGCTCGTGCTCGGCGGCGACGAGAAGATCATCGAAATGAGCAACGGCTGCTGCCTGTGCTGCACCGCGCGCACCGACCTGATCGAGATCCTGCAGTCGCTGCTGCGCCGGCGCGAACGGTTCGACCGGATCCTCATCGAGACCAGCGGAATGGCCGACCCGAACCCGGTCGCGCAGACGTTCTTCGTGGACGACGAGGTGTCGGCGGCCTTCGCACTGGACGCGATCGTCACGCTGGTCGACGCGCGGCACGTCGGCAGCCATCTCGAGGAGGGCGAGCACGACGGCGTCGGCGGCCAGGTGAGCAACCAGATCGCGTTCGCCGACCGGATCGTGCTCAACAAGATCGACCTGGTCACCGAGCCGGAAATCGAGGAACTGCGCACGCGGCTCCGCTCGGTGAACGCGACCGCGGACATCCTCACGTCCAGTTACGGGAGCGTCGACCTGGACGACATCCTCGGCATCAACGCCTTCGACCTGAACCGCACCGTCGCCGCCGATCCAGGCTGGCTCGAAGACGAGTCCCACCACCACGACCCGACCCTGGAATCCGTCTCGATCGAGCTCGACTGCCCCCTGGACCGCGCCGCGTTCGAACAGTGGCTCACTGCGTTGCTGGCCGAACGCGGCGACGATCTGTACCGGTTCAAGGGAATCCTGGCTTTCGACCGCCGCACGGTGCTGCAGGGCGTGCATCGGATTTACGAATTGACCGATGCGGGCGAGTGGGGCGAGGAGCCGCCGATCAGCAAGCTCGTGCTCATCGGGCGAAACCTGGACCGCGCGGAGCTGACCGACACCGTGTCGCGCTGCAGCCTCACCGCGGCTGGACGGTGACCTACGTAAGCGCCGCAGTCACGTCCAGCTCGACGAGCTGCCCTCGGTAGCCCAGACACGTCACCCCGACCAGCGTGCTCGCCGTGGTGAACGCCGCCGCGATCGGCGAGTTCACGAACCGTTCCCACACCGCGGCGAGGGTCGGCTGGTCGGAGGTCGCCACGTAGATCACCGTGCGCACCACGTCCTCCGAGGTCGCGCCGGCGTGGGCCAGCGCGGCCTCGGTGTTGACGACGACCTGGTCCACCTGGGCGAGGACATCGCCCGGGACGACCTGGCCGTCGAGCGACAGCGGGCACTGGCCGGCGAGGTGCACGGTGCGGCGCGCGTCGACGGTGGTCACGTGGTGATAGCCGGGAGTCGGATGCAAGGAGGACGGGTTCTGCCGTTCAATGGTCACGAGGCGGATCGTCGCTCACGCACGCGGCGGCCCGCCACGGGATTTCCGGACCGGGAGGGCGTATGCGCAGGACCATCGACTGGGCCGACGGCGCGATCGTGATCGTGGACCAGGTAGCGCTTCCGGGCGAGTACCGCACCCTCACGCTGCGCACCGTGACCGAACTGGTCGACGCGATCCAGCGGCTGGCAGTCCGCGGAGCACCGGCGCTGGGAGCGGCGGGCGCGCTGGGAGTCGCGTTGGCGGCTCGCCAGGGCGACGATGTGCGGGCGGACGCCGACCGAATCGCACATGCCCGCCCGACAGCGGTCAACCTGGCTTGGGGCGTTTCCCGGGCGCTGGCCCAACTGCCGCACGGAGCCGACGCGGTGCTGGCCGAAGCACAGGCGATGCTCGACGAGGACGAGCAACGCAACCACACCGCGTCGGCGCACGCGGCGAAAGTCGTGCTGGATGCGTGCCCGCGCAGGCCGTTGCGGCTGCTCAGCCACTGCAACACCGGACACCTGGCGACGGTCTCGTGGGGCACGGCGCTCGGCGTCGTCTGGCACCTGCACGAGCGGGGCCTGGTCGAGTCAGTGCTGGTCGACGAGACGCGGCCGTTGCTGCAGGGATCTCGCCTCACCGCTTGGGAACTCGAGCAAGCCGGGGTGCCCTACCGCGTGCAACCGGACGGCGCGGCAGCCACCGCGATGGCGCGCGGCCTGGTCGACTGCGTGCTCGTCGGCGCGGACCGGATCGCGGCGAACGGCGACGTGGCCAACAAAATCGGCACCTACAGCCTGGCCATCGCCGCCGCCCACCACCAGGTCCCGTTCGTGGTCGTCGCCCCGACGTCCACTGTGGACAAAGCCATCGCCACCGGCGCGGACATCGCCATCGAAGAACGCGCGGCCACCGAGCTGACGGAGTTCGGCGGAACCCAGATCGCGCCGAAGGGCTCGGCGGTATTCAACCCGGCCTTCGACGTCACACCCCACTCGCTGATCACCGCGGTAGTCACCGAGGACGGTGTGTTCGGCTCGTGAACCTGGTGCGGTGGCGGTCCAGAGCTAAGGGCGTGGGCCGACGACCTCGGCACCGTCCCGCACCGTGATCGCCATGGCCGGGCAGGAGTCCGCCGCGTCCAGCACAGTCTCGTCCGGTCCGACATTCCCGGCGACGGCCCGCGCGGTGGCCCCGTCCAGCTCGAACACCTCCGGCATCAACGACGCGCACATCCCGCTCCCGATGCACGCGCCCCCGTCGACCTCAACCGTCCAGCTCATCGTTCACCATCCCACCGGCATCGACCGCGGCCCGCGAACCAGCATCTGCGTCTTCCACTCGATATCCCCGGCCAGCCGCAGCCCAGGCAACTCCCGGGTCAACGCCCGCAACGCCTCCTGCAGTTCCAGCCGGGCGAGCGGAGCCCCCAGACAGTGGTGCACCCCGTGCCCGAACCCGAGATGATGGTTGTCGCCACGGTCCAGCACGAGCTGATCCGCGGTCCCGAACTGCAACCGGTCCCGATTGGCCGCCCCGATCGCCACCAGCACCGGTTCCCCTTGGCGCACCAGGACATCGCCGACCTGGACGTCCTCCACCGCATACCGCGCGAACCCGGCCCCAGCCCCGAGCGGCACGAAGCGAAGCAACTCCTCCACCGCGGTCGGGATGAGCGACGGGTCGGCACACAACCGTTCCCAGTGCTCGTGCTGATCCAGCAACGCATAAACGAAGTTAGGAATCTGGCTGGCCGTCGTTTCGTGCCCAGCCACCAGAATCCCGACGCACAGATCGACCAATTCCAGCTCAGTAAGCCGATCCCGGACATCCCGCGCTTCGATGAGCGCGGTCATCAGGTCGTCCTGCGGCCGCGCGCGATGCTCGGCGATCAGACCGGCCATGTACGCCCGCAGCTCCTCGCGGCTGCGCTCCGACTCCTCCGGCGTAAGCCGCGTGGTCGACAACGCCGCATCGCTCCACTCGCGGAACTGCGGCCGGTCGCCCACCGGCACCCCGAGCAGCTCGCAGATCACCGCGACCGGGATCGGCAGCGCGTACAGATCGACAAGATCAGCCGGTTGCCCGTGCTCCCGCAACTGCGCGATCAGCTCGTCAGCCAGCCGCGCCACCCTCGGGCGCAATTCCTCGACGCGCCGCGCGGTGAACGCCTTCGCGACGAGCGTGCGCAGCCGGGTGTGATCCGGCGGGTCCATCGACAGGATGCCGCCCGGACGCCGGTACCCCGACATCCGCGGCTCGTCGCTTTCCTGCGCCAGCGCGCGGGAAAACCGCCGGTCGCCGAGCACGAGGCGGGCGTCGGCGTAACGGGTGGCGAGCCAGGCGGCCTCGCCGTGCGGCATCTGGACGCGAATCATCCCGGCGTTCTCGCGAGCGGCGGTGTAGGCCTCGTTGAGCGCGAGGCCCGCCTCCTCGTTGAACGGGTAGGCGAGCGGTTCGGTGTGCGTGGTGGTCATGCCAACGACTCCCCGGATCCCTTTGTAAGCAGGTGCTTACATGCCTACACCCGAGATCGGCCGCACGTCAATCCGCCAGGAGATTCCAGAACGTCCCGGGACGCCTCCCCAGGTGCGCCAGGTGGCACTAGGTTCACCATGAGACCGGGTACCGGCTTCATGGCACGGTCCTCCCGCAGTGCCCTAGCGTCATGCCATGACGATTCCAGCCGGGCTGAGCCGCGCGGTCCTCCGCGCGCGGCGGGACACCGGTTTTCTCGCCGCCGGCGTGCTGCCGCACCTGGCGCTGATGCCCGTGTGGGCCTGGGCGGCGGCAACTGTCGCCAGGACGGAAAACTGGCTCCTCACGGTTTCTGTGTCGGCCGCCCTGGTCCTGCTCGGCACCCCGGTGCTGACAGCCGTTCAGCGGGCTCGCTACCGGATGCTCCTCGGTGTGGATGTCCCCCGGCTCACCCGCACGGCGCCGGAACAATGGACGTGGACCTCGGCCGCCCGGTGGTTCGCGGCGACGCGGCCTTGGCGCAAGATCGGCTACCACCTCCTGCTGGGCCCGTTGCTGGCGCTGCTGGAGTTGCTGGTGCTCGCGGTGGCGGCGGCGAGCCTGGCGGGCGTCCTTGTCTACGGCTGGGCGTGGGCGCTGCCAACCGGAATCCGCCCAGACGGGTTCGGCTACCTGACTCAACTTCCGGCCTGCACAGCGGCCGGGCTCCTGCTGCTGTGCGCCCTGCCCTGGACCACGCGGGCAGTAGCCCAGGCCGAGGCGCGGCTGGCATTGGGCCTGCTCGGACCCAGCCAGGCGCAACGACTCCAGCAGCGGGTCGATCAGCTGGCGGTGAGCCGGACCGACTTGATCCAGGCCGTCGACGCGGAGCGCCGCCGGATCGAGCGCGACCTGCACGACGGCACCCAGCAGCGGTTGGTGTCTCTCGCGGTCAACCTGGGTCTGGCCATCGCCACCCGCCCGGACCTGCCGAGCGACGCCCGCGAGGTGATCGAGAGAGCACACCGGGAGGCGAAGGAGGCGATCGCCGAAATCAACGACCTGGTGCGGGGCCTGCACCCGGCCGTGCTCGAAGACCGGGGTCTGGACGCGGCGTTGTCCGGGCTGGCTGCCCGCACGCCGCTGCCGGTGCGGCTGCGGGTCGAGCTGGAGGAGCGGGTGGCACCCAACGCGGAGTCAGTCGCGTACTTCGTGATCTCCGAGGCGCTGACCAATGCGACGAAGCACGCCAACGCGATGCGCGCGGAGGTGATCGTCCGTCAGGTCGGCGAGGTGCTGCGAGTGCGCGTTACCGACGACGGGCTGGGCGGTGCCGACGCCGCCGCCGGCACGGGGCTGACCGGGCTGGCCAAGCGGGTCGGCTCCCTCGACGGAGCCTTCCACGTCAGCAGCCCCGTCGGCGGGCCCACCACCGTCACCGCGGAGCTGCCGTGCGCGCGGTGATCGCCGAGGATTCGGTGTTGTTGCGAGTCGGCCTGATCAAGGTGCTGGAGGCGGGCGGGTTCCAGGTCGTCGCGGAAGCCGGCGACGCGGAGGGGCTGCTGGCTGCGGTGGCGGAGCACCGGCCCGAACTCGCCTTGATCGACGTCCGGATGCCGCCCGGCTTCACCGACGAGGGCGTGCGGGCGGCGATGGAGATCCGCCGGCGCTGGCCGGGGACGCCGGTGGTGCTGCTTTCGCAGTACGTGGAGGAGCGATACGCGGCCGACCTGCTGGCCGCGAACACCAGCGGGGTCGGCTACCTGCTCAAGCAGCGGGTCGCCGATGTCGCCGACTTCGTGGCGGCGGTCCGGCGCGTGGCGGACGGGGGCACGGCTCTTGACCCGCAAGTCGTCGCCCAGCTGATCCTGCGGCGCGACAGCGACCCGCTCGCGCGGCTGACTCCTCGCGAACGGGACGTGCTCGGCCTGATGGCCGAGGGACGCTCCAATGCCGGAATCGCGCAGGCGCTGGTGGTCAGCGAGAGCGCCGTGGCGAAGCACATCAACAACATCTTCGCCAAGCTCGACCTGCCCGTGGTCGACGCGGACCACCGCCGCGTCCTGGCCGTGCTGCGGTTCCTCGGAGCGTCCCGGGCCTGAGCTTCCTGTCCGTGAGGGGAACCCTGAGGGAATCTGATTCCCTCAGGGTTCCCCTCACGGACGTCGGCATCGCGCGCTGGCACCGGACCGTGAGTGCCGATCACGTCGCGAGCCCTTCCGGTCGGCGGCCCGGCCGGGGTAAGGCCCGGGTCGCGAGAACCGCGCAGACCACCGCCAGCGGCACCTCGGCGAAGACCGCCATCAACACCGCCATGGTGAAGTCCGGACCCGGGGCGGCCGTCATGACGTCGAACCAGGCGTCGGTCAGCAGCAGGGCCGAGGTCGCGGCGGAGGTCAGGCAGGCTCGGCGGTCGCCGCGTCTGAGGAGCAGTCCGGTGGAGAGCAGGCCGAGCGCCTCAAGGCTGTCCAGCCCCGTCCATGTCCAGGCCCAGTGCGAGGCCTGAGCAGTGGCCGGCAGCTCGGTGTGCAGGAAGACCAGCCAGGGAATCATCGCCAGGCCGAGCACGGTGAGAACCGTGGCCGCCCGGCGAAGCACCAGGGGGAACGCCGAGGCGGCGGCCTTCGGAAGGATCCGCGGGACACCGCTCGCCATGACACCTGACTCCCTCCGGTGCCCGCCCCTCGGGCACGGCATCAGCATGTCTTTCGCGGTGTGCCCGAGGCAGTAACGCTCCTATCCGACTTGGTGGTGGCAGTAGGTACACCTTTCGGCTCCAGACCTTAAAAAAGCGGCTGGAGCACTAGGCTCGATCCAATGACTTCCGCATGGACGAACGAAACCGCGATCCAGCAGTGGAACACCGGCAGCACCCGGGAATCGATGGAAGCGACCGCCGAGGGCGGCGACTTCGCCAAGCAGCATCTGGTCAATCCCGTCCTTCTCCGGCTTCTCGGCGACGTGCGCGGCCGGAGAGTGCTGGACGCGGGCTGCGGCAACGGTTATTTCAGCCGGATGCTCGCCGCGCGCGGGGCCGAGGTGACCGGGGTCGAACCGGCCGCGAGCCTGATCTCGTTCGCCAAGGAGAAGCCCGCCGAGGGGATTTCCTACCTCCAAACAGATCTCGCTCGGCTGCCGAAGCTGGAGCCGTTCGACGCCGTCGTCTGCAGCATGGTGCTGATGGCGATTCCCGACTGGAAGCCGGCGATGCGCGCCTGTGTCGAGGCGCTGCGGCCGGGCGGGCTGTTCGTGTTCGCCATCGTCCATCCGGCGTTCGAGGAGTTGTTCGGCACCTGGCAGAAGTACGGCGAATACCGCCGGAAGGAGTATCTGGCGGAGTACGAGATCGCCGGGCGGGACGCGTCGGACTTCCATCGGCCGCTTTCCGCCTATCTCAACGAAGTGGCCGCCCTCGGCTGCCGGGTGCGCGAAGTCGTCGAGCCGGGGCTCGACCCGGTGCACGGGATCGAGGCTTACGCGCGCATGCCGAACTTCCTGATCGTCGCGGCGGAAACCGGCTGCCCGATAGGGCAATAACCGGTTCCCGAACGCCCCGGCCGCGGCCCGGTTTTGGATAGCGTGGTCGCATGGTGGACTACGGCCTGGATTTGTCCGAAATAACCCGCGAAACCGCGTTGCCGGATTTGCTCGCGGAAGGCGACGACCTCGACGCGGTGGTGTCCGCGGAACCGGACTGGTCGAGACCCACCCCGGCGCAGCGGTGGACGATCGGTCACCAGATCGCGCACCTCGCGGCAGCCGACGCGAACGTCCTCCTGGCCATCCGCACGCCGGAGAAGTTCGCCGCCGTACTGGAGGAAGACGCCGACGCCGTCGCGGCCGAGGGAGCCGCGCGACCGCGTTCGGAGCTGTTGGACTCCTGGCGCGCCGGGCGGGCCGAAGTGGCGGCGGCCCTCGGCGAGATCCCGTTGGACCAGCCATTTCCCTGGTACGGCTCGGAGTCCACCGCGACGCTCGCGGTAGCGCTTCGGCTGATGGAAACCTGGGCGCACGGACAGGACATCTTCGACACCGTTGGCGTCGAACACCGTCCGACGGACCGGCTCAAGCACATCGCCGCCTTGGGCTTCGCCGGGCGCGGGCTGTCGTTCTACGCCGCCAAGCTGCCGCTGCCGACCGAGCCGATCCGGCTCGAACTGACCGGTCCCGACGGCGCCGTCTGGGGTTGGGGTCCGGACGACGCCGCACAACGGATCCGGGGCAGCGCAAGGGATTTCTGCCTTCGCATCACTCAGCGGCGCGCGTTGGACGAAACCGGACTGGCCGCGATCGGCGACGACGCGAAAGCCTGGCTGGAGAACGCCCGGGTCTTCCTCTAACGACGCCCGGGCCGCAGCAGCGCGACGCCCAAGGTCAACGCGCTCGTCGACGCCACGTGGATCGCCAGCGCCTTCCGGTTCGGCGCCCACACTCCGGTCGTCGGACCGCCGGACCACATCGCCGCGACGAAACCGCCCGCGGCACAAGCCATTGCCCGCCACAACGCCGGCGAGCGATCCCGTCCGGCCGCCAACCCGGTGCCCACCGCACCGAAAGCGCCCGCGGTGATCAGCGCTTCGCGCGCCATGTGGTACTGCACGTGACCTTCTCCGTTCCGGACCTCCGGTGCGCGGTAGCTCGGATCGGTGATGTGCGTGACCGTCTGCCACACCGACGGCGCGGCGGCGGCCAGGCCCGCGACAACCGCTGCCGCGCCCAGGGTTTCCCGCTTCATTGCTCGTCCTTTCCCTTGAGGTGGTGCGAAACCCGCCGCAGCGCGTCGTTCACCACGTCGATGGTTTCCGGGTCGAGAGCGTTCGCGATTTCGCGTTCGATCTCGGTCTTGAGCTCGAACGACGCGAGCGCCTGCCGTTTGCCCTCCTCGGTGAGGGACACGAGCACCGAACGCCGGTCGCCGGGGTCCTTGTCCCGGCGGACCCAGCCGCGGGCCTCGAGCCGGGTGATCCGGTGCGTGACCGAACCCGAGGTCAGCTCGACCGCGTCCATCACCTGCCCCGGCGTCAGCCGATGCCCGGGCGCGCGCTTGAGCGCGGCGAGCATTTCCAGCTCCCACAACTCGATCCCGTGCGCGGACAATTCGCGGCGCATCGCCACTTCCAGCTGGTGCGCGACCCGCCGCAGCCGGTAGGACAGCGACTTCGCGCCCAGCACGCTCTCGTCGCCGCCGCCGCGCCGGACGGCGTCCACCAGGTCGTCGACCGCGTCCCGCGGGGCTGTGTTCACCGGCACGGACCTTTCTCTCGACATCAAGACAGTGAGAGAATACCTTGACGTCAAGACAGTTCGCCAGTCGAGCATCGTCAAGGGGGAACCATGGACATCGAAGTCGCAGTGATCGGAGCCGGACCCGTCGGGATGGCGGCGGCCGCGTTCCTGCACCACGCCGGAGTCTCGGTCCGGGTCTTCGAAGCGAATCCGGACCGGGTGTGGCAATCGAGGGCGACGACCGTCCATCCGCGCACGCTCGAAGTCCTCGACGCGCTGCCGGACGAGGCGGGTTCGCTGGCCGCACGCCTGGTCGCCGAGGGAAATCCGGTGCCCGCCGCGCATTTCGCGACCCTGCCGAACCTGCTGAGCTACACCGGACTCGACACGTCGTTCCCGTTCGTGCTGATGCTCCCGCAGCCGGAAACCGAGCGGCTGCTCGCCGAGCATCTGGCCGAGCGGGGCGTCGTGATCGAGCCCGGGTGGAAACTCGCCGACCTAGCGCAGGACGAGGAAGGCGTCACCATCGTCTCGGAAACCGGCGACTCCCAGCGAGTCGGTTACGTCGTCGGCGCGGACGGCGCGCACAGCGCGACCCGGCACGCGCTCGGCCTCGGCTTTCCCGGAAATCCCGCGTCCACTATGGGTTTCCTCGCCGACGTGCGCCTGGAACGCCCGCCAGCCCACCCGCACAACTGGGACTACGAACGCGGCTCGTACAGCGTGCTTCCGCTGCCCGGCGGCATTCACCGCATCTTCGGCCACGAACCCGGCGACACCGGCCTCACGCCTGAAGAAGCCGCGCGCCGCCAGGCGCTGATTCCCGACGAGACCGAACTGCGTGCGACGCTGAAACGGCTCGCCGACGACGATTTCGGCATCACCGAGGTGATCTGGGCCTCGCGGACCGGCGATACCACCCGACACGTCGAGCAGTACCGCGTCGGACGGGTGTTCCTCGCTGGCGACGCCGCGCACGTCCAGCTTCCGGCGGGCGGGCAGGGTCTCAACGTCGGTGTGCAGGACGCGGCGAACCTCGCGTGGAAGCTCGCCGCGGAGGTAAAGGGACGCGCGCCGCGGCGAATCATCGACGGCCCGCAGTCCTACGACGCCGAACGCCGTCCCATCGCGGCCCGGCTCGCGGCGAACACCCTCGCCCAGGCAGCGCTCATGGTCAATTTCACTCCCGGCGGAAAAGCGTTGCGCGACTTGATGTCCAGCCTCATCGGCCGCGACGGCGACACCGCGGACCAACTGCGCGGCTGGCTGTCCGGGCTGGAGGTTTCCTACGCCGAGGACGACAGCCTGGTCGGCCGCCGCGTTCCCAACCTTCCGCTCGCCGACGGCCGCACCCTCCATCGCGCACTGCGACCGGACCGGCTCACTCTCGTGGCTTTCGGCAGCACTGTCGCGGAGGACGAGAACGTCGTGCGCTCAACGCGGGACTGGCACGACTTGGCCGCTGTGCTCGTGCGTCCGGACGGTTACGCCGCCGAAGTGTGGACAGCGGACGAAAAGATCACCACCGACTGGATGGAGCGCTGAATGGGCGTGGACACCGCACGCGGACGCTTCGGCATTCTCGCGATCCTGTGCTCCAGCATCCTCGTCGTCGCGATGGACAACACCATCGTCAACGTCGCGCTCCCGGTCATCCGCGCCGATCTCGACGCGTCGATCAACGGTCTGCAATGGACAATCGACTCCTACACGCTGGTGATCGCCTGCTTCCTGATGCTCGGCGGAGCCACCGGAGACCGGTTGGGGCGCAAGCGAATCTTCCTCGCCGGGTTGGTCCTTTTCGGACTCGGCTCGCTGCTGTGCAGCCTCGCCCCGTCGATCGGCTGGCTGGTCGCCGCCCGGATCGTGCAGGCGCTCGGCGGCGCGATGCTGAACCCGGTCGCGATGTCGATCATCACGAACGTCTTCGCCGACCCGGGCGAGCGCGCGCGGGCGATCGGGGTGTGGGGGTCGATCGTCGGGATCTCGCTGGGCGTCGGCCCGGTGCTCGGCGGCGTGCTCACCGAGAGCATCGGCTGGCGGGCGATCTTCTGGGTCAACGTCCCCGTGGTCGTCGCGGCGCTCGCGCTGACTGTGCGCTACGTGCCGGAATCGCGGGCTCCGCGACCGCGCCGGCCGGATCCGGTGGGACAAGTACTGGTCGTGGTGCTGCTCGGCTCAGTAGTGACCGCCGCGATCGAAGGCCAACGGCTCGGCTGGGGTTCGCCGCTGATCCTCAGTCTGGCCGGGCTCGGCGTGCTCGCCCTGATCGCGCTGATCCGCTGGGAAATCCGCCGCCGGGAACCACTGGTCGAACTGCGGTTCTTCCGGAGCGCACCGTTCTCGTCGGCCACGATCAGCGCGGTATGCGGGCTCGCGGCGTTCGGGACGTTCCTGTTCCTGTCGCCGCTGTACCTGCAGGACGTGCGCGGACTGTCGGCACTGCAATCCGGCTTGATGCTGCTGCCGACCGCCGTGGCCGTGACGATCGCCGCTCCACTGGCCGGACGTCTCGTCGCTACTCGCGGCGCGCGGATTCCGCTGCTGACCGCTGGGATCTCGATGACCGTGGTTGCCGTTGTGCTCACCACCGCGTCGGCCACCACGCCGCTGTGGCTGCTCGCGATCGCGTACGGCGTGTTCGGGATGGGCTTCGGCCTGCTGAACCCGCCCATCACCAACGCGGCGGTGAGCGGCATGCCGCGGTCGCAAGCCGGGGTCGCCGCCGCGGTCGCGTCCACTTCGCGGCAGGTCGGGCAGACCCTCGGGGTCGCCGTCGCGGGCACCATCCTGGCTGCCGCGGCCACTCCGCTGGCCGGTTACGCCACCGCCTGGTGGGCCGTCGCGGGCGGGACCGCGCTCATCATCCTGCTCGCCGTCGTCGCCACCACGGCTTGGGCCCGCGCGGGGGCGGAACGGGTGGCCCGCCGTTTCGCCGACGAGCCGATCACCGAACCGGTCTAATCGCGGCGGGTGAATCGGGCAGAGGTGTGGTCCTTCCGTCGCCTATCCGGGTCGATCGCCCCGCGACGGTGCGGGCGTCTCCAGAGTGGAGGATGCCCGCACCGTCGGAGGAAAGGCGCCATCCGCATGCCCACCCCGCCCGAGACCCCGGCACTTCCGACCACCCGAACCCCAGCCTGCCCGTTCGACCCGCCCGCCGAGTACGCCGAACTCCGGGAGGCCGCGCCGGTGTCGCGGATCCGCTGCCCGGCCGGGTTCGACACCTGGCTGGTCACCCGTTACGACGACGTCCGCGCGGTGCTCGCCGACCCGGCGCTCAGCTCGCGCGGAGCCTCGTCGGTGCACGTCAAAGCCGATCTGGACCCGTACGCCGAGATCGACCCGGGTTCGATCATCCAGCTCGACGGCGCGGAGCATTCCCGGCTGCGCAAGATGGTCGTCGCCGAGTTCACCGTCCGGCGGGTGGAGAAGCTGCGCGAGTACGTCCGCCAGCAGGTCGAGCAGCATCTCGACGCCATGCTCGCCAAGCCGGGCCGCGCCGATCTGGTCCAGGACTTCGCGCTGCCGATCCCGTCGCTGGCGATCTGCGAGCTGCTCGGCGTCCCATACGCCGACCGCGAGCTGTTCCAGCGCCAGAGCAGCCTGCTGGTCAGCACCGACCAGGACGCCGAAACCACCGAGCAGGCGTACCACGAACTGGCCGGTTACCTGGGCAAACTGTTCGCCGGCAAGCAGCAGGAACCGCAGGACGACCTGTTCAGCAAGCTCATCGTCCGGGCCGAGGCTTCCGGGGAGACGCTCGATCTGGACGAGCTGATCATGCTCGGGCTCAGCCTGCTGGTCGCCGGGCACGAAACCACCGCCAACATGATCGCGCTCAGTGCCCTTCTGCTGCTGGAACAGCCGGAGCAGCGCGCGCAGGCCCTCGCCGATCCGCCGCGTGCGGTCGAGGAACTGCTGCGGTATCTGTCGGTCGTGCAGTTCGGCGTGCTGCGTTACGCCACCGAAGAGGTCAAGGTCGGCGACCAAACGGTGGCCGAGGGTGACTGGCTGATCGCCGCACTGAACTCGGCCAACCGCGACGAGGACCGGTATCCGCGCGCCGACCAGCTGGACTTCACTCGCGAATCGCCGCGCACGCACGTCGCCTTCGGGTTCGGCGCGCACCAGTGCATCGGCCAGCAGCTCGCCCGGGTCGAGATGCAGGAGGCGCTGACCGCGTTGTTCCGCCGCGTGCCGGACCTGCGGCTGGCGGTGCCGAAGGAATCTTTGGCGTACAAGCACAACACGCTCGTCTACGGCCCTGAGGAGCTGCCGGTCGCCTGGCCCGCGTAGTTCGTCCGGCCGATCCCCGGCCGTCCGGGTTAACCTCGTCGCGCATCACCGGCGCACACCAGGGGGAAACCGAATGGCCGCGGACCAGCCTTCGCGCAAACGCGACGCGACGGCGACGAAAGCCGCGCTGCTCGACGCCGCGGCCGAGCTGTTCGCCGACCGCGGCTTCGACCGCACGACGGTGCGCGACATCGCGAACCGCGCGGGCGTCAACCAGGCGTTGCTGTTCCGGTACTTCGGCAGCAAGGACGCGCTGTTCGAGCACGTGATGGCGCGCGGCGGCCTGGCCCAGGTCGAGACGACCCCGCCGGAGCGGCTGTTCTCCGCGGCGCTGCGGAGCCTCCTCGAACGCGACGACTCGGCGTCCCGCTCGATCGAGACCTACCTGCGGTCGTCCGGCACCGATCGCGCCGACGAGGCTCTCCGCGCCCAGCTCGACGCCGAGTACACCCGCGCATTGTCCGGCCTAACCGACGAGCCGGACGCCGAACTCCGCGCCGACCTCGCGATGGCCTGGCTGCTCGGCATCGGCCTGGTCCGCTCGATCACCCGCAAGGAACCGCTCGCCACCGCGTCCGCCGACGAGATCGAACGGCTCATCGGCCCCGCCGTGCGCACCCTGCTCGAACGCAGCAAGTAATTCGATACAGCGTCGGAGGGCTCGCCGATACCGTCAGCGCATGTTCCCGCCCGCCGCCACCGCGGCCGAGTCCGACCAGCTGACCCGCGAAGGCCTGCTGCCCGCGGTACGAGACCTCCTCCGTTCGCTCGGCGAACCCGGCGAACCCGTGCCGTTCGACGACGGTTCGCTGCCGGTGTACGCGGTCGGCGACCAGCTCGTCCTGAAGCTCTATCCGCCGGTGTACCTCGACGAGCTGACTACCGAGCGCACCATGCTGGAAGTCCTGCACGGCAAGCTCCCCATCCCGACTCCGGGCGTCGTGCACGCCGGAACGCGCGACGGCTGGGGTTTCGTCGTGATGGAACGGCTTCCCGGGCGCACGCTCAAGCAGGTCTGGCCGGAACTGTCCACAGCGGACAAACTCGCGCTCGCCCCGAAGATCGGCGAGGCGCTGTCCACTTTGCACTCCGTGCGCGACCCGGCGTTGTCCGTGCTCGCTCCGCGGGACTGGACCGCGTTCCTTGCCGGGCAACGCGAAAAGCTGGTCGACCACCACCGCCAGACCAAGCTGGACGAACACTGGCTGGTCCAACTGCCGGAGTTCGTCGACGCGGTCGACCTGGGGACGCCGGAAACCGTGCCGCTGCACACCGAGGTGATGCGCGACCATCTGATGGTCACCCGAGAAGGGGATAACTGGCGGCTGTCCGGCCTGTTCGATTTCGAACCGGCCATGCGCGGCGCGGCGGAATACGAGTTCGCCGCCGTCGGCTTGTTCGTTTCCAGCGGCGACCCGGCATTTTTGCGCAGTCTTCTGCTCGCTTACGGTTACCATCCGGCCGATCTCGGCCCGGACTTCTCCCGCCGTTGCCTCGCGTACACGCTTCTGCACGTCTACAGCGACTTCCGCTGGTACCTCGACGTGCTCCCGGCTCCGGAAAAACCTACTTTCGTATCCCTCGCGGACGCATGGTGGGGCGCGTGAGGGGTACCCCCGAACTACCCCGCGACATACCCCCGTAAAAAGGAGTGAAATACGCGACAACCCGGCAATCGCGACGGACACTGGAACTGTTCCCGGGGTACACCAGGGGCCGGGACCAGAAGGAGGAACCGCCGTGACTGCCGAGTTGAACCATCGGGAGCGGGCAACCCTGCGTGCCGTGGCCGGAGGGCACGCGGAGATCAGCTGCAGCTGCGAACCGGACTTGTTCGTGGACGGGCTGAGCTGCTGCGACCAGGGCACGGTCCGCGACCTCGTCCGCAAAGGGCTGATCGCGCCCGCCGAGGACGGAGCGTGCGGCGCGCGGGTACGCGCGGTGCTCACCGAAGCCGGGGTGCGTGCGTTGGACGGAAAGCCCGTCGCGGCTTGATCTTCCGGAGCTCGAGCCGGTGCGCGGCTACCCGCGCACCCACTCCTCCCCCAGTTCGACGGCGACCGCCTCGCCGCCGGTGAGGTCGGCCAGCCAGCTGCTGAATCGTTCCTCCTCGCCGGGCGACAACCCGACCTCGAAGTGCGCCGCCGCCTCGAACCGCGTCTCGTGCAGCACGTACAGCGAGGCGCGGAGATCGTTCTCGAAGCGGCCCGCCCTGGTGTAGTCCATCGTTACGTCGAACAGCCGCAAGCGCCGGTACTCCACCAGGCCTACCGCGTCGAGCGCGTCCGACACCGCTTGTCCGTAGGCCCGGATCAACCCGCCCGCGCCGAGCAGCACCCCGCCGAAGTGCCGCGACACCACCGTGACGGTGTCGGTGACTTCGCGGCGGCGCAACACCTCCAGCATCGGCACTCCAGCGGTCCCGGCGGGCTCGCCGTCGTCGCTGGAGCGCTGGGTGCGGCCGTCCGGGCCGAGAACGAACGCGTGACAGTGGTGCCGGGCCGCGGGTTCGGCGCGCCGGCGGGCCGAAATGATCTCCCGCGCGGCCGCTTCTTCGCCGACCGGAGCGAGGGCGCAGAGGAAGCGTGAACGCCGTATTTCAATCTCGTGCAGCCCCGCCGCCGCCACGGACAGATAACGATCAGTCATCGGCGCTCCCCCTCATGACCACCAGTCAACCAGCCGCAGACGCGGGGTTGACACCGGGCAGGAAGACATGTTTCCGCAGGTCAGCGCACTGGCTGACCGCGTGCCGGGAGAGACGGCCCGACATATGGGAGTACCCCGGAGGGCGTCAACGTATGCGTGGCTTATCCCACGAGAGCGCGATGACGTATGTCGATCACAGCGAATTCACACTATCGTCATAAGACCCGGCGAACCCGGGAGTCACCACCACGCGCCCCGGCTGGCCCCCACCACACAGGCTGACCGACCCCGGCGCGTGCGCCTGTACAGCGACGTGCAGAACTTTTTTTCCGCCGCCCATCGCCGTGCGGTGACAAACCATCCGGCACCCGGACCGGTCCTCGACCGGCCGCGGTCAGCCACGCATCGCGACGCAGTGCCGCGCCTCGCGGGTGCGAAGGCACCGGATGGTTTCCCTTCTCGACTGACCATCGCGGTTTCGGACCACTTCGTTAACCGGTTCAGTGCTGAACCCCTCTTCGGAGTAAAGAAACCGCGCCAACGCCTTGGGAGGCGGCCAGCCGTGACCCACCGTTCGAGCACCCCGGCCACTGACGGCCTCTATGACCCCGCTTACGAGCACGATGCCTGCGGGGTGGCGTTCGTCGCGGACCTGACCGGTCGCCGAGACCATCAGATCGTGGCGAAAGCCCTTGTCGCGTTGAAGAATCTGGAACATCGCGGGGCACGCGGGGCAGAACCGGACACCGGGGACGGCGCGGGCCTGCTCATCCAGGTTCCGGACGCGTTCTACCGCGAGGTCGCCGGGTTCGAGCTGCCGCCGGAAGGCAGCTACGCCGTCGGCACCGCGTTCCTTCCGCAGGACGAAAAGCGCCGCGGCCGCGCCATGACCACCATCGAGCGGATCGCCGCCGAGGAGGACATGCGCGTGGTGGGCTGGCGCGAGCTGCCGGTCGACACCGCGCACTGCGGTCCGACCGCCGCGCAGACCATGCCGCATTTCACCCAGCTGTTCCTGGCCGGGCGCAAGAACAATCTCGACGGCCTCGCGCTCGAGCGCGCCGCCTTCTGCGTGCGAAAGCGCGCCGAGCACGAGCTGGTCGAGGATGACGTGTACTTCCCGTCGCTCTCCTCGCGCACGATCGTCTACAAGGGAATGCTCACCGAGCCTCAGGTCGAGAAGTTCTTCCTCGACCTCGCCGACGAACGCGTGACGAGCGCCATCGGCCTGGTGCACTCCCGTTTCTCCACCAACACTTTCCCGTCGTGGCCGCTCGCGCACCCGTATCGCTACGTGGCGCACAACGGCGAGATCAACACGCTCAAGGGCAACCGCAACTGGATGGACGCTCGCGAGGCGCTGCTGGAGACCGACCTGATCCCGGGCGACCTCAAGCGGATCTACCCGGTCATCACGCGCGGCGCGAGCGACTCGGCGTCCTTCGACGAGGTGCTGGAGCTGCTGCACCTCGGCGGCCGGTCGCTGCCGCATTCGGTGCTGATGATGATCCCGGAGGCGTGGGAGAACCATCAGGAAATGGACCCCGCGCGCCGCGCCTTCTACGAGTTCCACTCCACGCTCATGGAGCCGTGGGACGGACCGGCGCTGGTGGCGTTCACCGACGGCGCGCAGATCGGCGCGGTGCTGGACCGCAACGGCCTGCGTCCCGGCCGCTACTGGGTCACCGACGACGGTCTCGTGGTGCTCGCCAGCGAGGTCGGCGTGCTGGAGCTGGACCAGGCGAAGATCGTCCGGAAAGGACGGTTGGAGCCGGGCCGGATGTTCCTGGTCGACACCGTCGCCGGGCGGATCGTCGAGGACGAGGAGATCAAGGGCCAGCTCGCTTCCGAGCACCCGTACGACGAATGGGTCGACGCCGGGCTGCTCCGCCTGGAGGAGCTGCCCGAGCGCGACCGCGAGGTCCCGCTGCACGCCGCGCTCGTGCGCCGGCAGCAGGCGTTCGGCTACACCGAGGAAGAGCTCGAAACGATCCTCGAGCCGATGGCCCGCACCGGCGCGGAGCCGATCGGGTCGATGGGCAACGATTCGCCGCTCGCGTCCCTTTCATCCGGTTCGCGCCCGTTGTTCGACTACTTCATCCAGCTGTTCGCCCAGGTGACCAACCCGCCGCTGGACGCGATCCGCGAGGAGCTGGTGACCGCGCTGGGCACGCAGATCGGCGCGGAGCCGAACCTGCTGGCCGCGGACTCGACCTCGTGCCGCCGGATCGTGCTGCCGTTCCCGGTGCTGGACAACGACCAGCTCGCGAAACTGGTGCACGTCAACGACGACGGCGACCTGCCGGAGTTCCAGGCGGTCACCGTGATGGGCCGGTACAAGGTGAACGGCGGCGGGGACGCGCTGCTGCAGCGGCTCGACGAGATCCGTGCCGAGGTGTCCGAGGCGATCGAGGACGGCGCGCGGCTGATCGTGCTGTCCGACCGCGGGGTCGACGCCGACCACGCGCCGATTCCGTCGCTGCTGCTCACCGGCGCGGTGCACCACCACCTGGTGCGGGAGAAGACGCGCACGCAGGTCGGGCTCATCGTCGAAGCGGGCGACGCGCGCGAGGTGCACCACATCGCGCTGCTGGTCGGCTACGGCGTGGCCGCGGTGAACCCGTACCTGGCGATGGCGACCGTCGAGGAGATGGCGCACCGGGGCCTCATCCCGGGCGTGACTCCCAAGCAGGCCACCACGAACCTGATCAAGGCGCTCGGCAAGGGTGTCCGCAAGACCATGTCGAAGATGGGCGTTTCGACGGTGGCCTCCTACACCGGCGCGCAGATCTTCGAGGCGGTCGGCCTCGGCGCCGAAGTGATCGACACCTGTTTCACCGGAACCACTTCGCGCCTCGGCGGCGTCGGCTTCGACACCCTCGCCGACGAGGTTTCGCAGCGGCACGTGCGTGCTTTCCCGGTCGACGGCGTCCGGGCGAGCCACCGCGAGCTGGAAACCGGCGCGGACTACCAGTGGCGGCGCGAAGGCGAGCCGCACCTGTTCAACCCGCAGACGGTGTTCAAGCTGCAGCACTCCACTCGGGCCGGGAAGTACGACGTCTTCAAGGAGTACACGAAGGCGGTCAACGACCAGGCCGAGAAGCTGCTGACGCTGCGCGGGCTGTTCGACTTCAAGTACAGCGACCGGAAGCCGGTGCCGATCGAAGAGGTCGAGCCGGTTTCGGAGATCGTGAAGCGGTTCGCCACCGGGGCCATCTCGTACGGCTCGATCTCGATGGAAATGCACCAGACGCTGGCGATCGCGATGAACCGCCTCGGCGGGAAGTCGAACACCGGCGAGGGCGGCGAGGACCCGGAGCGGCTGTACGACCCGGAGCGGCGCAGCGCGGTCAAGCAGGTCGCGAGCGGCCGGTTCGGCGTCACCAGCGAGTACCTGGTGAACTCCGACGACATCCAGATCAAGATGGCGCAGGGCGCGAAGCCCGGCGAGGGCGGGCAGCTGCCCGGCGGCAAGGTGTACCCGTGGATCGCGAAGACGCGGCACTCCACGCCGGGTGTCGGGCTGATTTCCCCGCCGCCGCACCACGACATCTATTCCATTGAGGACCTGGCGCAGCTGATCCACGACCTCAAGAACGCCAACCCGGACGCGCGCATCCACGTGAAGCTCGTGTCCGAGGTGGGCGTCGGCACGGTCGCCGCCGGCGTGTCCAAGGCGCACGCGGACGTCGTGCTGATCTCCGGCCACGACGGCGGAACCGGCGCGTCGCCGCTGTCCTCGATCAAGCACGCGGGCGGACCGTGGGAGCTGGGCCTGGCCGAAACGCAGCAGACGCTGCTGGCCAACCGGCTGCGGGACCGGATCGTGGTGCAGACCGACGGCCAGCTCAAGACCGGCCGCGACGTCATGATCGCGATGCTGCTCGGCGCCGAGGAGTTCGGTTTCGCGACCGCGCCGCTGGTGGTGTCTGGCTGCATCATGATGCGCGTCTGTCACCTCGACACCTGTCCGGTCGGCGTCGCGACGCAGAACCCGAAGCTGCGCGAGAAGTTCAGCGGCAAGGCGGAGTACGTGGTGAACTTCTTCGAGTTCATCGCCCAGGAGGTCCGGGAATACCTGGCGGAGCTGGGATTCCGGTCGGTCGAGGAGGCCGTCGGCCACGCCGAGCTGCTCGACAAGCGCAAGGCGGTGGACCACTGGAAGGCCGCCGGGCTCGACCTGTCGCCGATCTTCCACGTGCCCGAGCTGCCGCCGCGCGCGGTGCGGCACCAGACCGTCAAGCAGGACCACGGCCTGGACAAGGCACTGGACAACACGCTGATCCAGCTCGCCGAGGGCGCGCTGGCGGCGGGCGACAAGGTGCGGCTGGAACTGCCGGTGCGCAACGTGAACCGCACCGTCGGCACCATGCTCGGCTCGGAGCTGACGAAGAAGTGGGGCGGCGAAGGGCTGCCCGACGACACCATCGACGTCACCTTCACCGGCACCGCCGGCCAGTCGTTCGGCGCGTTCGTGCCGAAGGGCATCACGCTGCGGCTCTACGGCGACGGCAACGACTACGTCGGCAAGGGCCTGTCCGGCGGGCGGATCGTCGTGCGGCCGCCGAAGGAATCGCCGATCGTCGCGGAGAACCACATCATCGCGGGCAACGTGATCGCGTACGGGGCCACGAGCGGCGAGATCTTCATCCGCGGCCAGGTGGGCGAACGGTTCTGCGTGCGCAACTCCGGCGCCCTGGCGGTCGTCGAGGGCGTGGGCGACCACGGCGGCGAGTACATGACCGGCGGCCGGATGGTCGTGCTGGGCAGCGTCGGCCGCAACTTCGCGGCGGGCATGTCCGGCGGCGTCGCGTACGTGCTGGACCTGCCGGCGCACCGGGTCAACCCGGAGATGGTCGACATCGACCCGCTCGACACCGCGGACGTCGACTTCCTGCGCGAAACCATCGAAAAGCATTACAACGAAACCGAATCCGCCGTCGCGCGGGCGTTGCTGGCGGACTGGGACAATGCGGTCGACCGGTTCGGCAAGGTCATGCCCAAGGACTACAAGCGCGTTCTCGCCGCTCAGGTGGCTGCTGAGCGCGACGGGCGGGACGTGAACGAGGCGATCATGGAGGCAGCTCATGGCTGATAATCGCGAAGCCAGCTATGAGTGCCGACTGGGTGCGGGTATCCCGCAGAACACGGAGGCCGCACATGGCTGACCCCAAGGGCTTTCTGACCACCACGCGCGAGGAACCGAAGCGGCGTCCGGTGGACCTGCGGCTGATGGACTGGCGAGAGGTCTACGAGGACTTCGCGTCGACCAAGCTGGAAAAGCAGGCCGGGCGCTGTATGGACTGCGGCATCCCGTTCTGTCACCAGGGCTGTCCGCTCGGGAACCTGATCCCGGAGTGGAACACGCTGGTGTGGCGCGAGGACTGGCAGCAGGCCGCGGACCGGCTGCACGCCACGAACAACTTCCCGGAGTTCACCGGCACGCTGTGCCCGGCGCCGTGCGAAACCGCGTGCGTGCTCGGGATCAACGACGACCCGGTGTCGATCAAGCGGGTCGAGATCTCGATCATCGACCGGGCCTTCGAGGAAGGCTGGGTCACGCCGCAGGTTCCGGTCACGAAGACGGGCAAGAAGGTCGCGGTGGTCGGGTCCGGTCCGTCCGGGCTGGCCGCGGCGCAGCAGCTGACGCGCGCGGGCCACACCGTCGTGGTCTACGAGCGCGCGGACAAGATCGGCGGGCTGCTGCGGTACGGGATTCCCGAGTTCAAGATGGAGAAGTTCCGTCTCGACCGCCGCCTCGACCAGATGCGCGCCGAGGGCACGGAATTCCGGACGTCGGTGAACGTCGGCGTGGACGTCACGGTCGAGCAGCTCAAGTCGGACCACGACGCCGTGGTTCTGGCCGGCGGCGCGACGGCGTGGCGCGACCTGCCGATCGAGGGCCGGTCGGCCGAGGGCATCTACCAGGCGATGGAGTTCCTGCCGCCGGCCAACCGGGTCGCGGCGGGCGAGCTGGCGGAGTCGCCGTATTCGGCCAAGGGCCTCGACGTCGTGGTCATCGGCGGCGGCGACACCGGCGCGGACTGCGTCGGCACGTCGCACCGGCAGGGCGCGAAGTCGGTGACCCAGCTGGAGATCATGCCGAAGCCGCCGGAGTCGCGTTCGGACGCCCACCCGTGGCCGACGTACCCGATGATCTACCGGGTCACCTCCGCCCATGAGGAGGGCGGCGAGCGGCTGTACTCGGTCAACACGCAGGAGTTCCTGTCCGATGAGGACGGTCGCGTGCGTGCGCTGAAGCTGGTGGAGGTGCGCAGCGAGGGCGGCAAGTTCGTGCCGGTCGAGGGCACTGAGACCGAGCTGCCCGCGCAGCTGGTGCTGCTGGCGATGGGCTTCCTCGGCCCGCAGCGCGAGGGCCTGCTGACCGACCTCGGCGTGGACCTTGACCAGCGCGGCAACGTCGTGCGGGACAAGAACTTCCAGACCACTGTGGACAACGTGTTCGTGGCGGGCGACATGGGCCGCGGGCAGTCGTTGATCGTGTGGGCGATCGCGGAAGGCCGCTCGTGCGCGGCCGGCGTGGACGCCTTCCTCACCGGCCGGGGCGTGCTCCCGGCCCCGATCGCGCCGACGGACCGGCCGATCTCCTGATGGCTCGGAGCAGGCGCGTCAACGTCGCCGCGCCTGCTCCGTTCAGTCTCGGGGCCAAGCGCGTCACTGCCGCCGCGCTTGCCCCGTTCAGTTTCGGGATGAGCGCGTCACTGCCGCCGCGCTGGTCCCGGCTTTCGGGCGGGTGTGACAACGGCGTCGCACCCGCCCTTTTTACTGCGCGGCCCCGTCGTTGTAGGCGACCTCGCCGCCGACCACGGTCGCGCCGATGCTGATCTCGCCGATTTTCGCTGGGTCGACCGTCAGCAAGTCGTCGCTCAACACCGTGAAGTCGGCCAGCTTCCCCCGGCTCAACGTGCCCTTGATCGTCTCCTCATGCACCGCATACGCCGAACCCACCGTGTACGCACGCAATGCCTCCAACGGAGTCACCGCCTCCTCCGGCGCGATCGGCTGGCCCGACGCAGTCCGCCGGTTGACCATGTCGTGGATGCTCAGCAACGGCGACGCCGCGACCACCGGCGCGTCCGTGCTCCCCGGCAAGACCACCCCGGCGTCGAGGAAGCTCCGCATCCGATACGCCAGCCGGCTGCGTTCCGGACCGAGCGCGGCGAGCAGCCCGTCGCCGATCTCGGACAGGAATCGCCCCTGCGGCACGGGAATCACGCCCAGCTGAGCGATCCGAGCCACCGCGGCGTCGTCGGCGACCGCGCAGTGTTCGATGCGGTGCCGGATGTCCTCGCGCGGGTACTTCTGCTGAGCCTCCTCGTACGCATCAAGCACCGCCCCGAGGGCTGCGTCGCCGATCGCGTGGGTGGCGATCTGCCAGTGGCACCGGTGCGCTTCGAGGATGTAGCGGCGCAGTTCGTCCGGTTCGAACAGCATCAGCCCCTGGTTTCCGGGGGTGTCCTCGTACTCGCAGCACATCGCGGCGGACCGGCCGATCAGCGAGCCGTCGGAAAGAATCTTGACCGGGCCGATGCGCAGCCGCTCGTCGCCGACGCCGGTGCGCACGCCGAGGTCGAGCCCGAACCACTCGCCGCCGGGTTCGAACGGGCCGCAGTCGCGCAGGGCGGTGATGTAGGGCATCACCGTCATCCGCACGCCCAGCTGGCCGCGTTCGCGGGTGCGCTGGAAGGAGTCGAGGTCGGCTCGGCCGTGGCCGATGCCGTCGACGGTGCCGATGCCGGGTTCGGTGACGCTGGTCAGGCCGTCGGCGAGGGCGGCGTGCGCACCGGCGGCGATGTTGGCGATGACCTCTTCGGTCGCTTCAGGACGCAGCAGGCGGTCCACGAGCACGGTCGCGCGTTCCTGCAGCAATCCGGTGGCGCGGCCGTTTTCGTCGCGCACCACCGTGCCGCCGGGAACGTCCGGCACGCCCAGGCGGTCCGGATATCCGGCCAGGGCGAAGGCCTCCGTGCTCGCCACCGCCATGTGCCGCGACGTGTGCGTGAGCCACACCGGACGTCCACCGGCGGCGCGGTGCAGGGCTTCGGCGGTGGGGTGTGCGCCGATCTTGTTCTGGTCGTAGCCAGCGCCGGTGACCCAGGCGTCGGCGGGCAGCGTCGCGGCCCGCTCCGCCACCGCGCGGTAGAGCGCGTCGAGGGTCGGTGCGGCCTCGGCGGAGACATCCAGTTCGCGGATTCGCTTGCCGCGCATGCTCAAGTGGTGGTGCGCATCGTTGAGACCGGGGACGACCGGCGCGCCACCGAGGTCGACCACTACATCAGCGGAGAGTCCGCTGACCTCCTCGTCGAATCCGACGATCCGGCCGCCGATCACCCCCAGCGCGGTCGCTTGTGGACGGTCTCCGTCCAGCGTGGTGAAGCGTCCATTGTGGAATAATGCATCGAGACGCACTTGGTTCATCCTTGTCGGGTCAGGGTTTTCTCGGATTCGGCGACGGCCGCGGTGCGGCGAGCGAGCGCCAGGACGCAGGTGAGGGTCAGCGCGAGCAACACGACGTGGTAGATGACGACCGGCCAGATCGCCCCGTGCGTCGAGTTGAGCAGGGCCTGCGCGATGAACGGCGTGGTGCCGCCGAAAAGCGTGCTGCACAGCTGGTAGGACAGCGAGATTCCGGTGTAGCGCAAGTGGATCGGGAACCCGCGGGTGAGGAATCCGGCGAGCACCGCGTAGTAGCCGGAGCCGCAGACGGTCGCGACCGCGATGCCGACGAAAGCCAGCCCCGGGTTGCCGGACGCGATCAGCAGGTACATCGGCACGGTCACCACGATGTTGCAGGCCAGCGAAACGGCCATGAACCGGGTTTCGCCGACGCGTTCGGCCAGCCGCGCCGCGACCGGCTGCCAGCAGAACTGGACCACGGACGCGCCGAGCAGCACGTACAGCATGGTCTGGCGGCCGATGCCGAGTTCGTTCGTGGACCAGGCGAGGACAAACGTGTTGCTGAAGTACGCGGCGGCGATGCCCATGATGCTCGCGCCGATGCCGAGCAGCACGGTCCGCCAGGCAGTCCGCAAGACTTCGAGCAGCGGCACCTTCGCGACGGCAGCGGTCGCCTTGGCGCGCAGGAACTCCGCTGGCTCCTCGACCTTCAATCGGATCACCAAGCCCAGCGCGACCAGCACACCGGACAGCAGGAACGGCACCCGCCAGCCCCAGGTCAGGAACTGCTCGTCCGGCAACGCGCCGACGGCGAGAAAGACCACTGTGGACAGAATCGACCCGGCAGGCGAGCCCTGCTGCGCGAACATCGCGAAGTACGACCCGCGCCCGGCAGGCGCGTTCTCCGCGGCGAGCACGACCGCGCCGCCCCACTCCCCGCCGACCGCGACGCCTTGCACCGCGCGAAGTGCGACGAGCAGCAACGGCGCGGCGATGCCGATTTTGGCGTAGGTGGGCAGCAAACCGACCGCGAAGGTCGCGAAACCCATCAGCAGCAGCGTGACGACCAGCGTGTTCTTGCGCCCGACCCGGTCGCCGAGATGCCCGAACACGATCCCGCCCAGCGGCCGGGCGAGGAAGCCGACCCAGAACGTCCCGAACGCGGCGAGCACGCCGGTCGCCGGATTCAGCCCCGGGAAGAACAGCTTGCCGAAGACCAGCGCGGACGCGGTCCCGTACAGGTAAAAGTCGTACCACTCGATCGCCGTCCCGGCGAAGGAGGCGAGCGCGGCCCGGCGGCCGGCGGCGGTTTCGTGGTTCACGGGCAACTCCCTGGCGGCGGTGTTCCCCAGAGTCTTCGTCCCGCGACCTATGCTGTCCAATACCTGTCCGGACCCATTCCGATACCTCGGAGGCATAGGCGTGGAACTGCGTGTGGTGCGTTATTTCCTGGCCGTCGTGCGAGAAGGCTCGGTCACCGCCGCAGCGCGAACGGTGCGGGTCGCGCAGCCGTCGCTGTCGCGGCAGCTCCGGGCGCTGGAAACCGAACTCGGGGTGGCGTTGTTCTCGCGCTCGCCGGGTTCGCTGACGCTCAGCGCGGCGGGCACCCGGTTCGTGCCGATCGCCCAGGACCTGGTGCGCCGCGCCGAGGAGGCGGGCGCGGTGATGGCGGCGATCGGCCGCACCGAGGACACTCCGCTGACGCTCGTCGCGCCGCCGAGCACAGTGGACAGTCTGCTGGCCCCGTTCATGGCCACCGGCAAGGCCGGACCGGTGCTGCGGGACGCGTTCCCGGTCGCTCCGGACCAGGTTTTCGACTGGCTCCTGCACAGCAGCGCCGACCTCGGCATCTCGACGTCCCCGCCGCCCGCGCAGCTGGAAACCGCCGCGCTGGGCCGGGTTCTGGTGTCCGCGCAGGTCCGGCCGGGCCACCGCTGGTACGAAGCGAAGTCGATCCCGCTGGCCGAACTGGCCACCGAACCGCTGCTGGTGATGAACCGCAGCAACGCGGCGCGGCTGGTCGTGGACGAGGCGTTCCACCGCGCCGGGCTGATCCCGTCGGAGCTGAACGAGACCGGCTCCCCCAGCGTCGCCCAGGCGCGCGCCGCCGGTCGTGGCGAGGTGTGCCTGGTGACCGACCTGGTCCGGTTCGGCCTGCGCTCCATCCCGATCGAAACCGCCGACGGCCCGCTGACCGTGCCGCTGTACGCGGGCTGGCGGCCGGACCATTACGCCCGGCCGTCGATTCTGGCGCTGGTCGAGGGGTTACGGGAGTTTCGTGGCGCGTTGGGCGAATGAGCCGCACTCGGTGAGAAGTTTTCGTTGTGGCACAACGGGTTTGCTTGGTTATTCTCTGCTGGTGCTCTATGACTACTTCGTCGCGGTGGACGACGCCATGGCCGCGCTCGCGTTCGATGATCCGGACAATGCGCGTTGCGCGGGCTACGCCGAACTCGCCGTGAAGGGAGCCGATCCGCTCACGGATCTGCTGCCCGTCGAGACATCTCTGACTCGCAGGACCACCGCTGAGGTCGAGGCCGACCCTGACCGCGGCCGGGACATCGCGCTCCTCGAAGATGGGGAAGCTGCCGCGGTGCTGTCGCTGGCCAACTCCTTCCGCGACGCACTGGCTGCCGCCGACGACACTGCTCTCCAAGACGCGTCTGCTGCCTTCGCGGAGCAGCACTGGGAAGACATCAGCGCTGAGCTTCTCGTCCCCTTCCTGAAGGAACTCGCCGCCCTGGCCAAGGGGGCCGCCACAGACGGCCACCGGCTCTACTGCACGATCTGGCTGTAGCGGCTTTTTCGCCCGATCCGGTGACCCGGCGGCCGATCCCGTGCTAGAACAGTGCGGCGATGGGAAAACTGACCCGCCGGGCCCGGGCCACGGCCGACTATCTCTTCTTCGTCGGCGCCGGGGAATGGCCGGTCGCCGTGTCCGCGCTGGGGGTCGTGCTCGGAGCCGTCACGATCCTGCCGAGCGCGTTCGGCGTCGCCATCTCGATCGTCGCGCTCCTGCTCGGCCTGCTGACTCTCGTGCGAGACATCCGCTTGCTGCGGAAACGGTGGGCCGGCTACGAGTTCACCGCGATCGCCGCGCCGTTCCCGGTCGCGGACACGCCGCCGCCGCGTGCCTATCCGGACGCGCAGTACCTGGCGATTCCCGCCCGTGGCACGGCATTGGTCAGCGACGCCATCGACGCGGCGCTCACCGAAACCACCTTCAGCATCACCGTCGCCGAGGATCCCTACCGGCTCCCCGCGAAGCTGAAGGCCACCGCACCGCACGTGCTGCCGTTGCGGGCGCGCGGCCGGTTGCTGTTCAACGGCCCGATCGTCGGCATGCGCGGCGAACCACTGCCGGTCGCCGGAGCGCGTCCGGCGCCGATCGTCCTGCATCGCGCCCGGTTCTTCGACGCGGTCTGCAGCAACGAACTGGCGTCCCTGCGCATCACGAACTCCGCCGACGGCCGCGAATACGACCTGCGCAACGAGGAACTTACCGACTCGTCCGGTGCCCTGCGCACCCTCGCCGCGAGCACGCTCGCCGACCTCGTCGGCGTGTCCACGATCGCGTTCACCTCGGACGGTCTGCTCGTCGTCGTCCGCCAGTCCGCCCGGAATTCGGCCAGCGGGCTGCTGCTCGCCCCGTCCGGAAGCGGCAGCCTCGAACCGCGGGATCTCCTTACCGCGCAAGGAGGAACTCGCCGGAACCTGCACACCGCGGTGTGCGCGGGAATGGAACGCGAACTGTGCGAGGAAGCCGCCGTCCGGCCCGGCGAAGTCTCCTCGACGCGGCTGACCGGCTTCGCCCGCTGGCTCGAACGCGGCGCGAAACCGGAATTCTTCGGCGTCACGCAGCTGTCCGTCGACAGCAGCGAACTCACCAGCCGCCGCACGAAGGGCGCGGAACGGCTTTACAGCGCCGGAGTCACCGTCCTGGAGATCGACCTGGCGGCGCTAGCCCAAGAGCTGACCGACGGCGTACCGCTGATCGAAGCGAACGCACTGCCGCCGCGGCTGCGCGACGACAGTTCTCTCCCGCTCCTGTTGTGCCTGCGCAGCGCCGCGCTGCAGGTCAGTGCTCGTTCTTGATGACGAAGTAAGACCCGCGGATCGTCCCGGCCAGCTTCGACTTCTGGCGCGCGAACTTGAACTTGTCGGCGAGTTCCTCCGGGACGTCCATCCCGTCGGAAAGCTTGAACCCGACGGCGCGCTTGCCGCCGTCCTCCAGGGTGTACATGACGTTGATCGACAGGCCGCTCTCGTAGAACACGTAAGCCATCCGGATGCCGTCGACCTCGAATTCGGTCGCCTCGAGCGGCCGCGAGGAAATGACGAGATCGCGTTCGTCCTTGAGAATCCCGTGCACCCACTCGATGCTCTCCGGGACCCCGGCCGCGGGCTCGACGGTGAACACGTGGTCGTACTTGTTCTTGAAGTAGCGAGCCTCGTTGGCCCGCAGCCCGGCGAGCGCGTCCGCGACCGGAGAAGACTCCAGGCCGACTGTCGACACGGTGGTGAAATCGACGGCGTAGGACATGATCCGCACTCCCCGGGCTGGGTCTGATCGCGACGACCGGAGAGTACCTCGGGCTCGCGGGCGTTCGCGACTCGTTCGACGGAGCCAGGCCGGGCAGCGCGGGGAGGACGCTGCCCGGCCCCGCCGGTCAGCCGAAGAAGTTCCGAGCCTGGCCGATGCGGCCGTTTTCGAACGTCAGGACGCCGTATCCGGCGGCCACCGGCTCGGTCTCGGTGCCGAGGTACCACGCGTACAGGGCCACGTCGTGGTGTGCGCTGATCACCTGGGTGAGGCCGAGAGCGAGGTCGCCCAGCTTCTCCCGGGCCCGGCCGACCGCGTCGACGATCGCCTCCCGGCCCTCGGCGGTCCAGTCCGGGTCGACGATGTCGGCGTCCTCGGTGAAGATCGCTTCGAGCGTTTTGCGGCGCTGGTCGGCGTCGAAGGTATTCCACGCCTCGAAGTAGGCCTGCACGAGTTCGCTGGCAGAGGTGCTCATTGGGGTTTCTCCTTTTCTGTGGGTTATTCGGCGGAAGCGCCGACGGTGTCCGGTGCGGTGAGGGTGTGCTCCGGCGGTCGTTTCACCAGGAACGCAAGGAAGCCGCCGGCCACCGACGCGATCCCGGCGACCCACAGCGCGACGCGAAGCCCGCCGACCACCGCGGACGGCTCCGGCACCGCGTGAAGGTCGAGGCCCGCGTTGGCGACCGCGACGAGTACCGCGAGTCCGATGGCGCCGCCGATCTGCTGCGAGGTGGTCGCCAGCGCGGAGGCGACGCCTTGTTCCCCGGGCGCGACGCCGGAAGCCGCGGAGACGAACATCGCCGGGAAGGTCAGCCCGCCGCCGATACCCCAGACGACGAGTCCGGCGAGGACAGTCCAGAACGACGCGCCGACGGCCATCCCGACGGCGAGCAAAGCCAGCCCGACGCCGTTGACGAGCATGCCGGTGAACAGCGTCGCGCGGATGCCCCACCGGCCGAGCAGGATTCCGGTGAGCTTCAGCGACGCCGCCATCGAGATGATCGTCAGCGGCAGGAACGCGAGACCGGCCTGCAAAGCGTTGTACCCCAGCACGTTCTGCAGGTAGGCGGTGAACTGGTAGTACGCCCCGCCGAGGCCGCTTTGGAAGACAAGGATCACTCCCATCGCGACGATCAGGCTGCGGTTGCCGAACAGTCGCAGCGGGGCCAGGGGGTCGCGCGTGCGCTTCTCCACGACGACGAACACGGCCAGCAGCACGGCCCCGCCGGCCAACGCGCCGAGGCCCCGCCAGGACACCCAGCCCACTTCCGGCCCGCTGACCAGGCCGAGGACCAGCAACGACGATCCGGCGCTGGCCACGATCGCGCCCGTGAGGTCGAATCCGCCGCGCACGGCGGAGCGAGCGGGATCGGCGGCCAGCACCGGACGAGCCGCGAGGGCAGCGCCCAAGGCAAGCGGCACCAGCAGGAACAGCACCCACTGCCAGCCCAGCGCGTTGGTGAGCACGCCGCCGAGCAACGCGCCGGCAGCGAGTCCGCCGCTGCCGGCCGCGCCCCACACCGCCAGCGCACGGTTGCGGGCGGGGCCTTCGGCGAAGCTCGTGCTGATCAACGCGAGCGTCGCCGGAGTGAGCAGCGCCGCGCCAAGCCCCTGGACGGCGCGCGCCGCGTCCAGGATTCCGGGGTTGCCCGCGAAACTCCCGGCGAGGCAGGCAATTCCGAAAATGGCGAGGCCCGCGACGAAGGTGCGGCGGGCCCCGAATCTGTCGACGATCCGGCCGCCGAAGAGCAGGAATCCGCCGAACCCCACGGCATACGCGCTGACGACCCACTGCAGCGACTGCGCCGTGAAGCCCAGTTCGCGGCCGATGTCGGGCAGCGCGACGTAAACGATGTTGTAGTCCAGCGCGATCACGAACTGGGCGAACGCCAGCAGCGCCAGGGCCAGCCCGGACCGCCGGGCGACTGAGGTCTCCATCGAATGTGTTTCCTCCGAGCCGTTCTACACGGCTATCAATTACTACACGGCGTTCAGTAACAGCACGGCGAATAGTAGCCGAGCGCTGTAGAGTGTCAAGCGTGGAAGCTCGGGTGCCCAGCAGACGGGAACGGTTGCGCGCGGAAGCCAGCCAGGAGATCAAGGCGATCGCGCTGCGGTTGATGACCGAAGGCGGGCCGTCCGCGATCTCGCTGCGGGCGATCGCGCGCGAGATGGGCATGACCGCGGGCGCGCTGTACGGCTACTACGCCACCCGCGACGACCTGGTCAACGCGCTGATCGCGGAGATCTACTCGGCGTTGGCGGACAAGGAAGAAGCCGCTCGCGACGCGGTGTCCGAGGACGATCCGGAAGGCCGGGTGCTCGCCGTCGGCGAGGCGTTCCGGACCTGGGCGGTCGGGCATCCCGAGGAGTTCCAGCTCATCTACGGCGACCCATTGCCCGGCTATCAGGCCCCCGAAGGCGGAGCCGCGGCGGACGCGGAACACCGGGCTTGCGCGGTGCTCACCGGCCTCGTCGCCGACGCCTGGCCGCAGGCGAGCAAGCGGCTGTCCGACGACGGCTACGACTGGGCGGATTTCGACCCCGGGTTCGCCGCGGTCATTCGGGGCGAGTTCCCCGACCTGCCGCCCGCGGCGGTCGCGCTGGCGATGCGGGTCTGGGGCCGGATGCACGGACTGGTGGCGCTGGAGGTGTACGGGCATCTGCGTCCGCAGGTCCTCGATCCGGGGAGGCTGTACCGGGCCGAACTGCTGGACCTGACCAAAACCCTGGGGATCACTCCCGCCGGCCGGGCGCGGTGAACGCGGTTTTCCTGCTGGTCCACGGCGGGCTTGGGGACGACATGGACGCCGACCGGTTCTGGACACGGCCGGGAGTCGCCGACGGTCTCCGCCGGAAGGGCCGCACGGTACTGGCCCCCGATCGCCTCCGGCACCCGCCGGACTGGCCCGCCGAAGCCGCGCATCTCGCCGCGTTCCTGCCGGACCGGCCCGCCGTTGTGGTCGCCGGTTCGAACGGGTGCTCCGCGGCGGTCCGGCTCGCGCTGGCCTTTCCGCAGCGCATAGACCGGCTGCTGCTGGCCTGGCCCGCCACCGCCGGAGACGCTGAGGTCGACGCCCGCTTGGCGGGGGTCCCGCGTGCGCTGCTGCGGGGCGAGACCCTGCGCGGCGTCACCGACGACGAGCTGGCCACGCTCGCCATGCCGGTCGGCGTGCTTCCGTCCGTCCCGGACAATCCGTTCCACCAGCGCCGCACTGTCGATGCCCTCCTGCGGCTCGTACCGAGGTGCGCGGAACTCCCCGGCTGCCCGGAGCCGCCCCGCCCCGGCTTCGCGTCCCATGTGGACGGTCTGCTCGCCTCGATCACCGGGTTCGCCGACTGCTGAACCCCGATTTCCCCTGCGTACGCCCGGTCGGGGAATTTCGTGCAGGGCCTACGGTGGCTTGGTGCGCAACCACCTGATCGACCTGGCCGTCGCGCTCGCCGTGCTCGGCCTGACGCTGACCGGGGAGCTGCCGGACGCGAACCGGCCGTGGTTCTGGCCGATCGCGGTCGCGGTGATGTTCGCGGCGGTGCTGCTGCGCCGCCGGTTTCCGTTGAGCGCGATGCTGGTGTCGGTCGGCGTCGCGCTCGCCACGCCGCCGTTCTGGGGTACGTCTGTCACCCTCTACACGGTCGCTTCGCTGCGCGGACTCCGCTGGCCGACCGCGGTCGCGGCGCTGGCGGAAATCGGTCTGATGGTGTCGTTTTCCCGGCTGTCCGGCCCTCCGGACTGGAAAACGTTCGGGCTCGCGCTCGTGCTGATGGTCGTGGTCCCGACGCTCGCCGGGCTTTGGATGCACCAGCGCGCGGCGTTGCTCGCTGCCCTGCGCGACCGCGCCGAACAGGCCGAACGCGAGCGTGACCTGCTCGGCGAGCGGGCAGTGGCAGCGGAGCGACGGCGGATCGCACGCGAGATGCACGACGTCGTCGCGCACCGGGTCAGCATCGTCGCGCTGCAGGCGGGCGCGCTTTCCGTGCGCGCCAAGGACGACGAGACCGTGCAGCTCGCCGAGATCATCCGCGAATCGAGTTCCGCCGCGCTCAACGAATTGCGCGACATCCTGCAGGTGCTCCGCGACGACGTTCCGGAACCGCGTTCGCTGCCGGATCCGACGCTGGGCGGTGTGCGCCAACTCGCCGACGATCTCGCCGCCGCCGGTGCGCGGGTGCGCGCCGACCTGCCTGACCCGATGCCGGACGTGCCCGATCCGATCGGGCGCGCGGCGTACCGGATCGTGCAGGAAGCTCTTACGAACGCCGCGAAACACGCCCCGGGAACGACAATCGACGTGCGACTGTCTACTTCCGACGAAGGCCTGGTGGTCGAGGTGGCCAACCCGCTCGCCGATTCGGCCGGGCTGCCGGGCGCGGGCTACGGGGTGATCGGCATGCGCGAACGCGCGACGCTGACCGGCGGGACGCTCCGCGCCGGTCCGGACGGCGCGGGCAGTTACCGGGTGCGGGCCGCGTTCCCGCTGCGAGCGGAGGAACCGTGCTGAAGATCCTGCTGATCGACGACGAGGTGCTCGTGCGCAGCGGCATCCGGATGATCCTGGAGTCCGATCCGGGAATCGAGGTGGTCGCGGAGGCAGGCGACGGCCGCGAAGTGCTCGCGCTGGTCCGCGAGCACCGGCCGGACCTCGTGCTCACCGACGTCCAGATGCCCGAGGTCGACGGCCTGGAGGTGACCCGCCTGGTCACCGCAGAACCGGACGCGCCCGCGGTGGTCGTGCTGACGACGTTCGACCTGGACGAGTACGTGCACGAGGCGCTTCGTCACGGTGCCACGGGTTTCCTGCTCAAGGACACGCCGCCGCGCGAGCTGGTGAAAGCGATGCACGTGGTGGGCAGCGGCGAGGCGATGCTGTCGCCGTCGATCACCCGCCGGCTGCTGACGCACTTCGCCACCGCCGCCACCCCGACACCCGCCCGCGCCCGGCTCGAACCGCTGACGCCGCGCGAACGCGAGGTCGCGGTGGCCGTCGCGCAGGGTTCGAGCAACGCCGAGATCGCCCGCGCGCTCGGACTCAGCGAGGCGACCGTGAAGGTCCACTTGGGACGGATCATGGCCAAGACCGAGGCGGCGAACCGCACCCAGGTCGCGATTCTGGTGCACGACGCCGGACTGGCCTGAATCGTTACCCCGCAACGGGTTTCCAGGATGTCAGCTCGACGCCGGGCCGGGTAGGCGTTTCCGAGGGAACCGCGCGACACCAACGACTTCCCGATCGCGTGGCTGGCGGTACTCCTGATCGGGTCCGGTCAGGGCGCACCCGGCGGCACGAACGGCAACCCGCCCGGAGCACCCGCCTCCGCCAGCGCCATCAACATTCCGGTGTCCACTTCGGACTGGATCGCGTCCGCCAGCCGGTCCAGCATGTCCTCCCGCAGGTCCGCGAACCCCGGCGCGCCCTCGGCGGCTTGCCACTCGATGCCTGCCTGTGCCGCCGCTTCGGCGAGCCAAGCGCGGCGGAACCCGTCGTTCTCCAACGCGCCGTGCCACGTCGTGCCCCACACCGAACCGACGCGGTAACCGTCCAAAAACGACTCCGCGTCCGCCGGGGCGGCGCTGCCGTGGTGGATCTCGTACGCGTCCACCCGGTGTCCGCGCCATTCGCCGGTCGGACGGCCGAGCACCTTCTCCCCCGCGAACGTCACGCGCGTCGGCAGCAGCCCCAACCCTTCGACGAGACCGGCACTCGATTCGACGTCGTCCTCAATGGACTCAGCGAGCATCTGGTACCCGCCGCAGATGCCCAGCACCGGAAGCCCCGCCTTAGCCCTGGCAGTCACCGCCTCCGCTAAACCTCGCGCACGCAACCAGTTCAGATCGTCCACAGTGGCCCGAGAACCCGGCAACACGACCAGGTCCGCCGCGGCAACGGTGTCCGGGTCAGCGGTCAAACTCACCGTCACGCCCGGCTCGGCGGCGAGCGCGTCCACGTCGGTGGCATTGGACGCCCGAGGGAACCGGACCACTGCCACCCGCAAACCGCGTTGGGCGGCCTCATGCCGCCATCCGGCCGCGGCGAGGGCGTCCTCGGAGTCGATCCACACGCGGTCCAGCCATGGCAGCACACCCAGCACCGGCCGTCCGGTGACCTTCTCCAGGCTGTTCAACCCCGGTTGCAGCAACCCGACGTCACCGCGGAATTTGTTGACCAGCCAGCCCGCCACCAACGCCTGGTCCTCGGCCGACAGCAACGCGAGCGTCCCGTACATCGCGGCCAGCACCCCGCCGCGATCGATGTCGCCGACCACCAGCACCGGCAGGGAAAACCGCCGCGCGAGGCCCATGTTGACGTAGTCGCCGGAACGCAGATTGATCTCCGCCGGACTGCCCGCTCCCTCGCAGACGACGAGGTCGAACCGTTGCCGCAACTGGGCGAACGCGTCGAAGGCGATCTCCGCGAGCCCGGCGCGTCCGGTCGCGTACTCCCCGGCTTCGAGCGTGCCGTACGGCTTGCCGAGCGCGATGACGTGACTGCGCCGGTCGCTGCCGGGCTTTAGCAGCACGGGATTCATCGCGGCTTCCGGCTCCACCCGCGCGGCCCGTGCCTGCAGCCATTGCGCGCGGCCGATCTCCGCGCCGTCCGCGCAGACCATGGAGTTGTTCGACATGTTCTGCGCCTTGAACGGTGCGACCCGCACTCCGCGCCGCGCGAACCACCGGCAGAGTCCGGCGGTGACCAGGCTTTTCCCGGCGTCGGAGGTGGTCCCGGCGATCAGCAGCCCGCTCATCTCGCCACCGTAATCCCCGCGCTCCGCAACCTGCTCATCGCGATCCCGGCCGAGACAGCCAACGCCGCCGCCCCCACCAACCGCGACAACCGCACCGCCTGGCGCAGATCGCGCGCCCCGGGCGGCCGCCCGTCACCCAGCGTGCCCCGGCGCTCGACCTCGCCGTGATACGTATTCGTGCCGCCCAGCCGGATGTCCAGCGCCCCGGCGAACGCCGCCTCGACCTGCCCCGCGTTCGGGCTCGGATGCGCGCTCCCGTCCCGTCGCCAGGCACGCCAAGCCGACCGCGCGTGCCCGCCGGCCAACGGCGCGGTCACCGCCGTCAGCACCGCACCGACGCGCGCCGGCACCAGGTTGACCCAGTCGTCGACGCGCGCGGCGAACCAGCCGAAGTTGCGGTGCCGCGGCGAGCGGTAGCCGACCATCGCGTCGAGCGTGTTCACCGCGCGGTACCCGAGCAGGCCGGGCACGCCCGCGACCGCACCCCACAGCAGCGGCGCGACGACCGCGTCGGACGTGTTCTCGGCGATCGATTCGGTGGCCGCGCGGGTCAGCTCGGCGGCGTCGAGACCGGTGGCGTCGCGCGCGCAGAGATGGCTGAGCCGCTGCCGGGCGGCGGGCAATTCACCCGATTCGAGTAATCGCGCCATTTCGTGCCCCTCCGCGGCGAGCCCGCGGCCGCCGAGGACGACCCAGGTCGCGGCGGCAGTCAGGACAAATCGGGCGCCCGGCCGGTCCCGCACGGCTCGCTCGGCAAGAAATCCCAGGCAGGCGACCGACCCCGCGCAGACCGCCGCGTAGGCCGCCCCGCGCGGCTTGGAATCGGCCCACCACCAGCGTTCCAGCTGGCCAGCGGCGGTGCCGAAGGCCGCGACCGGATGGCCCCGGCGCGGGTCGCCGAACCACGCGTCGGCGGCGTATCCGGCAACGATCCCGGCCGCGGCGGCGGCTTGTCGGAGTGGCACGTGGCGAACCGTAGCGCTAGGGAGAGAATGCCGGGTATGACCAAGCTGACGCACCGGCTCGCCGGGTCTCTCGAAACCCTGGCGCAGGCCCTCCGCCGGTACGGACGCGACGACGGCAAGGTGCTCGTTCTCGGCGGGGTTCGCTCGGGCAAGTCGAGGCACGCGGAGCGGCTCGTCGCGCACCACCCTCACCTCGTGTACGTCGCTCCCGGGCTGCCCCCGTCGGCGGAGGACCCGGAATGGGCCGCCCGCGTCGAGGCGCACCGGGCCCGCCGCCCGCGCCACTGGACGACGATCGAGACCACCGATCTGGCGACCGTGCTGCGCAACGCGACCAGCCCGTTGCTGATCGACTGTCTCGGCACCTGGCTGTCGCGGGTCCTCGACGAGGTCGGCGCGTGGACGGGCAAATCGGGCTGGGAGCGCAGACTGGACGACCGGCTCGAGGATTTCCTCGCCGCGTGGAGCCAGGCGCGGGTGCCGATCGTCGCGGTCAGCAACGAGGTCGGCAGCGGTGTGGTGCCCCAGGCGGTGTCCGGGCGGCTGTTCCGTGATGTGCTGGGCGCACTCAACAACCGGGTGTCCGCCGACAGCGACCGCGTTTCGCTCATCGTCGCCGGGCGGGCGCTCGACCTTCCGTGAGGAGCTAGCCGTGCCGCGTTTCGCCATTCCCGTCCCGGACGCCGCCGCCCGCGCCACCGCCCTGGAGCGGCTGGACGGCCTGGTCAAACCGGTCGGCTCGCTCGGCAGGCTGGAAGAACTCGCGGCCTGGCTGAGCGCCGCGCACGGCGTGGTCCCGCCGCGCCCGCTGGACGACGTCCGCGTGGTCGTCTTCGCCGGCGACCACGGGGTGTCGGCGCAGTCGGCCTACCCACGCGAGGTGACGGCGGCGATGGTGCGCGTGTTCCTCGCCGGGCGCAGCGGGGTGACGGTGCTCGCGGCGCAGGTCGGGGCTTCTGTGCGGGTAGCCGACATCGCGGTGGACTGGGATGCCACGGATGTCCCCGAGGAGGTCACCGCCCACAAGATCCGCCGCGGTTCGGGAGCCATCGACGTCGAAGACGCTTTGGCTCCCGGTGAGGCTCTTGCCGCTTTTGAGGCGGGCCGGGCCATCGCTGCTTCGGAGTCCACTGCGGACGTTCTCATTCCTGGCGACATGGGCATCGGCAACACGACGGTTTGCGCCGCGGTGGTGGCTTCGGCCCTCGGCCTGCCCGCTGCCGAAGTGGTCGGCACCGGGACTGGCGTGTCCGGGGAGGCGTTGGAGCGCAAGACCTCTGTCGTCGCCGCTGCTCTTTCCCGCCGAGCGGTGACCGACCCGTTCGACCGCCTGACCGCCCTGGGCAGCGCCTGCCTCGCCGCGACGGCCGGGTTCCTGGTGGAGGCCGCGGTCCGGGGAATCCCGGTGGTGCTGGACGGAATCTTCTCCGCGACGGCGGCTTTGGTGGCCCGGGACATCGCGCCGGGCGCGGAGCAGTGGTGGCTGGCGGGGCATCGGTCGACGGAGCCCGCGCAAGCGTTTGCTTTGAAGGCGCTGGGGTTGACGCCGATCCTGGATCTGGGCCTGCGACTCGGGGAAGGCAGCGGAGCGGTGCAGGCCGTGCCGACACTGCGGGCGGCGCGTGCGGTGATCGCGGAGATGGGCCTTTTGGCGGACCTCGGGTGACGGGTTTGCTCGGGGGGCGGGGTTTGGTCGGCGGGGAAGGCTTGTTCGGAGGGCGAGGCTTGCTCGGGTCGGGCTTGGGCTTGGGCTTGGGCTTGGGCTTGGGCTTGGGCTTGGGCTTGGGCTTGGGCTTGGGCTTGGGCTTGGGCTTGGGCTTGGGCTCATGGCGCTGGCCTGCGGTTCGGCGCGGGGGCTGGTTCGGAGTTCGAGTGGCGAATCGGCTCGAAGTTCGCTTCGCCGGGGACCGCCCCAATGTGGCGTTGGGTGCGTCTCACGCACCCAATGTGGCATTCGGTGCATCCCACGCACCCAACGCGGCATTCGGTGCATCCCACGCACCCAACGCGGCATTCGATCCATCCCGCACAACCAACGCGGCATTCGATCCATCCCGCACAACCAACGCGGCGTTCGGTGCGTCGGGCGCACCCAATGTGGCATTCGGTGCGTCGCATGCACCCAACGCGGCATTCGATCCATCCCGCACAACCAACGCGGCATTCGGTGCATCCCACGCACCCAACGCGGCATTCGGTGCGTCGCATGCACCCAATGTGGCATTGGGGCGCGAGCTGTGACCCTGCCGCTGAGCGACGGAATCCGTCTGGCCGTCGGCACCCTGACCACCGTCCCGGTCCCCGCACCGCGCAGGATCGATCGGCGCGTGGCGGGGGTGGCGATGACGCTCGGCCCACTTGCCTCGATTCCGCTCGCGGCGGTGGCGGGGCTCATCGTGGCCGGCGGAGTCGCGCTCGGGCTCCCCGCGCTGGCCGTCGCCGCGCTGGCGCTCGGGGCGGTCGCGCTGGGCAGTCGTGGGTTGCATCTCGACGGCCTAGCCGACACCGCCGACGGACTCGGTGCCTCCTACGATCGCGCGAAAGCCCTCGACGTCATGCGCCGCGGCGATTCCGGGCCTACCGGTGTCGCGACGCTGCTCTTCGTCCTGCTCGTCCAAACCGGCGCGCTGACCGGCGCGATCTCCCACGGACACGGGATCGCCGCCGCGGTGCTGTCCGTCCTGTGTGGACGGTGTGTGCTCTCGCTGTGCTGCGCGCGAGGGGTCCCCTCGGCCCGCCCGGAGGGGCTGGGCGCGACGGTCGCCGGATCGGTCCCGATCCTCGTGACCGCGGTGGTGTTCGTGCTCGCGGCGGGGTGTGCCGCGTTGACGCCGGGGTTGCCGTGGTGGCGAGGGGTTCTCGCGGTAGCGCTCGGTTACGCCGCAGCGGCGGTGTTGCTGGCCCGGTGCGTCCAGCGCATCGGCGGAGTGACCGGCGACGTCCTCGGCGGGTGCGTCGAGGTGGCGGTGGCCGCGGCGTTGCTGGCTGCCGCCTGACCAAGCGCCAGGCCGCCGTTACTCCGGAAAGGAAATCTCCGCCGCGTCCGGCAGTGCGGTCGGCGGCTCGTCGAGGTACCGGCTGTATTCCAAACCGGACAGTACGCCCTGGGTCACCCACACGAGAATCTCTCCGACGCCCTCCACCAAGGCCCTCCGGGGGAGCACGCCACTCAGGTCGCCGTACGGGATCGCGTCGGGCACCGTGAGATCGACGCTCACCGAACCCGGCGACCAGTTCCGCTTGCGCGAGCAGCACCAGGTGGCCCATCAGGACTCGGCGCAGTACCGCGCGCTCATCGCGTTCAGCGGACGCGTCATACGAAGAACTCCTCGATCCACGAACCCTCCGTACGCACGGATTCCGCCCGCACCTTTCGCGCGAAATCGTCGATTGCCGTGTCGATCTCCGCGACCGGGCGCACAGCACCGCGCACGACCTGGACCGCGTCGTCGGTCGCTTGCCAGCCGCCGGGCGCGCGGCAGATCCGCAGCGACCATCGTCCTTCCATCGAAAGGGACGGGAACTCGAAGTCAGGCCGGTCCGACTCCGGGCGGGCCTTCCACTCCCGCAGCGCCACGGCAAGCTCCGCGACCGGAAACGACTTCCAGCTGCAGAGAACGATTTCGCCGTCCACGACCTCCAGGTCGGCTTCCACGTTGACGAAGACGTCGCCCTTGCCCCGGTAATGCAGATCCGAGGTGTCGAAACGGGAATACGCGAACTTCACCAGCACTTCCTCCCCTCAGATCCCCCAAACATTATCCTCTCGGCACAGCCCGCACGGCAACCGATTTGTCTGGTACGTCCGGCCGGGCCATCCTCACGCTGCGGCAAAAGCCAGGCCCGTGCTACCAAGGAACAGTCCGCGACGACTGACCGAGAGGACCTCGTGGCACCTGCGCATCTCAACCGGCGTCGGCTTTTTCATCTGGCGGCCGGTCTTTCGGCTCTCGGCACCGCCGCCTGCAGCGCAACTCCGGACAGCCCAGCCCCAAACACTGCGGCGCCCAAGCCGGACGGAGCGCTCGGGGCCAACTTCAACGCTGACCCGGACACCATGGGCTGGGACGAGCTTCAGCGGTCCGCCGCAAAGTGGGTGCGCGGGTTCACCGCGATGCCCGACCTCGACAAACACAGCGCCGCCGAGAATCCGACGATCAAGACTCTCCTCCAAGCGGCCGACCGCGAATACGGCACCGTGCTCTCCCTCAAGTTTCCCTACTTTCCCGACTCCCACAAGCAGATTCCGCGCCCCGGAACGCCGGACATGCAGGCGGATCTCGCGCGGATCGACAAAGTGCTGCCCGCGGTCATGGACAAGGTCGACATCCTCGTGATCGGCAATGAGCCGTTCATCGAATGCCCGCGGTCCGACTGGAACAACGGCGCACTCAACGAATTCTACGAGACCATCGCCGCCCATGTGATCAAGCAGCGCAAGGGAAAGACCGTCCTCTACATGGGCGCGCTCAACAATCTCGAAGATCCTCAGTGGACTGGTGCGGGAACCGAACGCTGGATGAAGTACGTCCGCGAGACGCCGGAGATCGAAGGCACCGACATCCACCCACATGTCGGTGCGCCGGAACAGGTTCAGGCGTTTCTGGATTACGTGCTGCCCAAGCTCGGCGGCAAGAAGTTCCTCGTCACCGAGTTTTCGCTGGTCCAGCTGTGGAAGAAGCATCTCGGCGACAGGGTGTCAACGGAGTATGCGGACAAGTATCACGTGCCGAAGGACACCAAGGTCTGGCAGGTCATTCGCAATGCGCTGCATCAGCCGTTTCCCAAGCCGCGCTGGGATGATTTCCTTCGCACCAGTCCGTGGTTCGAGAACAACAAGAACTTCCTGACCGACCAGATGGCGAAGTTCCGCGCTACCGGAAAGCTCGCCGTCGCCACCTACGGGATCGACCAGGGCATTGCCGCGCTCAAGGGAGCGGACTTCGGTCCGGACACTCCGCCGTGGTTGTTGAACAGCGTGTTCGCCCGGGCGACCGTTCAGAAGAATCCCGACGGGACGATCGCGCCGAATTACGCCTGGCTTGAGGAATTCACTGCACTACAAAACCATTAGCCTAACGCGGCAAGGAAAGCGTCCGTTGTAGCACGGTCGCGGACTGCGATACGCAGGTGATCTGGGCCCAGCCCGGGGAACGTGTCGCCGCGGCGGACGGCGTAACCTGCTTCGCGCAGCCGCAATCGGACGTCCGCGCCGCTGGGGACTCGGATCAGCACGAACGGGCCGCGCGGGATGCCGAGTACGGGAATTCCCAATGCGGCCAGGCCGGATTCCAGGTAGTCGCGGTCGGCTTCCGCGGCGGCGGCCAGCTTTTCGGCTTCTTCCAGAGCGGCGGGACGACAGCAGGCAACCGTCGCGACGGCGGCCAAAGTGGACACTGACCAGGGTGGCTGCACCGAACGCAGCCGCGCGATCAGTGATGGTTCGCCGAGGACGTATCCGGCTCGCAACCCCGCCAAGCCCCACGTCTTGGTGAGGCTTCGCACCACCACGACTCCGGGGATTCGTTCTCCGGCAAGGCTTTCGACTTCTCCGGGGACCGCGTCGAGGAAGGCTTCGTCTACCACGAGCGTACGGCCGGGACGGGCCAGAGCGCGCACGGAATCGGCTGGATGCAGGACCGAGGTCGGGTTGGTCGGATTGCCGAGGAAGACCAGATCGGCGGAGGCGGGGATCAGCGACGGAGCTAGCCGGTAACCGTCCGCTTCGGACAGAATTACCCGGTCGACCGAGTGTCCGGCGGCACGCAAAGCGGCTTCTGGTTCGGTGAATTGCGGGTGGATCACCACGGGGTGCTCGGCCGGAAGCGAAGCCAGCAGCGTGAACGCTTCCGCGGCTCCGGCGGTTACCAGGACGTCAGAGAAATCCCGGCCGTGCCGGGCGGCAACGGCCTCCGCGGCGCGGGTGGGATCTGGATAGGCGGCCAGATCGTCCAGGGCAGCAGCTAGTTCCGCGCGGAGCCACGCGGGCGGGGCCGGGAGCCGAACGTTTACGGCGAGGTCGACGAGGCCGTCGCCGACCTCGCGGTCGCCATGGTGGTGGAGGTCGTAATCAGCCATGGACTGCTGCCAGGGAATGCGCACGCACCCGGGAAGCGAAACGGTCCGCCAACTCGGGATGCCCGGCCCAATGGACGTGCAAGTAAGACGCGTGCAGTGAATCCGACGCGAATCCGTCCAGGTTGCGATCCCAGCCCCACGCGGCGGTTTCTCCGTGTGCGGGAGTGATTTCGGTGCGGTGGAATTCGTGGCCGGTGACGCGCTGTCCGGCTGCGGCCAGCACATTGTCCGCTACCGAGACCGCGCGACGGTAGCCTAGTTTCCCGCGCGAGGTCATGGTCGCGTCGGCGGCGACGGCACCGACCATCGGCAGGCCGTCCAGCGAACGGCACAGGTACAGCAAGCCCGCGCATTCCGCGCTGACCGGCATGCCCGCGTCGATCGCCGAGCCGACGGCCGCGAGCAGTTCCACATTGGACGAAAGCTCGGCGGCGTGCACCTCCGGGAAACCGCCGCCGAAGTACAGGCCAGCACAGCCCGGCGGTAAAGCCTTGTCCTGCAACGGGTTGAGGTCCACGACGTCGATCCCGCGAGCAGCCAGCAGTTCGAGGTTCTCGGCGTAGCGGAAGGTGAAGGCCGGGCCGCCCGCAGCGGCGAGGGTCGCACGAGGACCGTCGAAGACGGGACCCGGATTCCACAAAGGACCAGTCAGCGCGGGAGCACTCCGCGCCACCCGCACGACGGCTTCGAGGTCGACCCCGGCAGCCACCCAGGCCGCCAGTTCCGGCAGCATCCGCTGAGACTCCGCGGCCCGTTCGGCAGCCGGAACCAAACCGAGGTGCCTACTCGGCGCATGCACGTTCTCATTGCGCCGCAAGGCACCCAGCAACGGTACGCCGGTAGCCTCCAGCGCGGTGACGATCTCGTCCTCGTGCCGTTGCGAGCCCAATTTATTCAGGATCACCCCAGCGAGCCGGACCCGCGTGTCGTATTGTGCGAACCCCAGCACGGTCGCCGCGACACTGCGCGAGGCCGCGGAAGCGTCGACGACCAGCACGACCGGCGCGTCGATCAGCCGCGCGACATGGGCGGTCGACGCGTAGCCTTCGGTGCCCAAAGCACCGTCGAAAAGGCCCATCACGCCTTCGATGACGGCGATGTCCGCGCCCGCGGAACCGTGTCGCAGCAACGGAACCAGGGTTTCTTCGCCCTGCAGGAACGGGTCGAGGTTCCGCGCGGGACGGCCGGTGGCGAGCGAGTGGTAGCTGGGGTCGATGAAGTCCGGACCGACCTTGTGCCCGGACACGATGTGCCCGGCAGTGCGCAACGCGGCCATCAGCCCGGCCGCGATGGTGGTTTTGCCGTGCCCGGAGCCGGGCGCGGCGATGACGAGCCGTGCTACCACTCGATCCCCCGCTGGCCCTTCTGCCCGGCGTCCATCGGGTGCTTCACCTTCGTCATTTCAGTGACCAGATCGGCGGCTTCGATCAGCTCCGGCGGCGCGTACCGGCCGGTGATCACCACATGCTGGTGCCCGGGCCGGGAGGCCAAAGCGGACACTACGTCGTCCACCTCGAGCCAGCCCCATTTGAGCAGGTAGCTGAATTCGTCCAGGACATAGAAATCGTGCGTTTCAGCGGCGAGCCGGCGTTTGATTTCCGCCCAGCCTTCCCGGGCGTTGGCGGCATGGTCCTCTTCGGACCCCTGCTTGCGCGACCAGCTCCAGCCCTCGCCCATTTTGTGCCACTCGACCGGACCGCCCTGCCCGGTGTCGTCGTGCAGCTTCCCGAGCGCCTTGAACGCGGCTTCCTCGCCGACGCGCCATTTCGCCGACTTCACGAACTGGAACACGCCGATCGACCAGCCCTGGTTCCACGCGCGCAACGCCATTCCGAACGCGGCGGTGGATTTCCCCTTCATCTCGCCGGTGTGCACGGCGAGCAGCGGGCGGTTGCGCCGCTGCCGCGTGGTGAGCCCGTCCTTCGGCACGACAGCCGGTTTTCCCTGTGGCATCAGGCAGCCCTCCCCGTCCGTTCGCGCACTGCCGAGGCCAGCGATTCAGCGGCCACATCGGACAGTGGCACGTGCTCGGCACCCAAGTGTCCAGCCAATTCCGCGGCGAGGCCAAGACGCATCCGACCGGTCTCGCAGTCCATCACGATCGTCGTCACGTCGGTGAGCAACCCCGCGGCGGCCTTGGCGCGGGCCACCGCGTCGGAGCCGCTCGTGGCGCGGCCGTCGGTGACGAGCACCAGCAGCGGACGACGCCGCGGATCCCGGATCGCCTCGACCCGCAGCACCCGCGCGGCCTCCAGCAACCCCTCGGCGAGCGGCGTGCGTCCGCCGGTCGGCAAACCGTCCAGCCGGGCGGCGGCGGCTTCGACGCTGATCGTCGGCGGAAGCGCCAGCTCGGCGTCCGCACCACGGAACGTGACCAGACCGACCTTGTCCCGCCGTTGGTAAGCGTCCAACAGGAGAGAGAGCACCGCGGTCTTCACTTCCCGCATCCGTGCCCGCGCGCCCATCGAGCCCGACGCGTCCACACAGAACAGCACCAGATTGCCTTCGCGGCCCTCGCGCAGCGCGAACCGCAAGTCCGCCGACCGAACTTCGAGACCCGCCCCGGACCGGCCCCGCGCCTGCTGATGCGGTGCGGCGGCCCGGATCGTCGCGACCAGGTGCGGCCGTCCGTCCCGCACACTCGGCGGCTGCACGCCGATCGTCCGGCCGGTGTCGGTGATGGCGCGCGACCGGCGACCGCGCTCGCCTTCGCCGGTGCCCTTCACCCGGAACACCCGCGCCCGAAACGTATCCCCGGCTCCGACCGTCTTCTGCGGCGAGGATCCATTGCCCGAAGGCGCTTCGCCGGGAGGGGACGAAGGAGCGCCCTCGGAAGGGCCGCTGTCGTCGGGAATCGGCCCACCGTCGTCCGGACCAGGCCCGCCACCAGACGGACCGTCGTCGTCCGGCCCCTCCGGCGGCGGCTGCGAATCCTCCAACGCCTGTTCCAGCTGTTCCTCGGAAATCCCCGGTGCGTCAAACGGATTCCGCCGCCGCCGGTGCGGCAACGCGAGCCGCGCCGCGACCCGGATGTCCTCCGTAGTGACCTCGTCGCGCCCAGCCCAAGCCGCGTGCGCGACCGCCGTCCGCGCTGTCACGATGTCCGCGCGCATGCCGTCGACCTCGAACGACGCGCACACCTCGGCGATCTGCCGCAGAGCCTCGTCCGGCAGCTTCACCGACGGCAAAAGCCGTTGTGCCGCCTCGATCTCCGCCGCCAGCTCCGCGTCCGCCGAGGCATAGCCGTCCGCGAAACCGTCCGGATCCGCTTCGTAGGCAAGACGTCGCCGGACGACCTCGACGCGCTGCTCCGGATCCCGGCTCGACGCGACCTCCACAGTCAGCCCGAACCGGTCGAGCAGCTGCGGCCGCAGCTCGCCTTCCTCCGGGTTCATCGTCCCGATCAGCACGAACCGCGCCGCGTGCGAGACGGAAACGCCCTCGCGCTCGACTGTCGCCCGGCCCATCGCCGCCGCGTCGAGCAGGGTGTCCACCAGGTGGTCGTGCAGCAGGTTGACCTCGTCGACGTACAGCAGCCCGCGATGCGCGGCGGCCAGCAGGCCGGGCTGATAGTCGGTGACGCCCTCAGCCAGCGCCTTTTCCAGGTTCAGCGAGCCGACGACCCGGTCCTCGGCCGCGCCGACCGGCAGTTCCACCAGCCGTGCCGGCCGCCGGTGCGCGGCAACGCCCGCCGCGTGCGGGCCGTCCGGGCACCCCGGGTCCGGGCTGACCGGGTCGCAGGAGAACCGGCAGCGGTCCACCACGTCGACGCCCGGCAGCAGCCCGGCGAGCGCGCGCACCATGGTCGACTTCGCGGTGCCCTTCTCGCCCCGCACCAAGACCCCGCCGACCGCGGGCGAGATCGAGGACAGGACGAGCGCCAGACGCAGGTCCGGCATCCCGACGACAGCGGTGAACGGATAGGGCTTCAAGAGCACTCCCTCGTGGGTCGGCGTCCGGCCGATCATCGCACAGGCAAGCTCTCGCTTAGGGTGGGAAATCGTGCGCGAAGAATCACGCCTGACGGTGGTCGGGATCGGGGCCGACGGGTGGGCCGGGCTCACCCCCGCGGCCCGCGACGCCGTGCGGCGGGCGGACGTCGTGCTCGGCGCGGAACGGCAGCTGAAGTCCTTGCCGGAAGACCTCCGCACGCGAACTTGGCCCAGCCCGCTGTTGCCCGCGCTCGACGAGATCCTTGCCGAGCAGACCGGCCGCGTCTGCGTCCTGGCGAGCGGCGACCCGTACCTGTCCGGCATCGCCACCACCCTCCGTGATCGCGGCTACGCGCTCGACGTCCATCCAGCGGTCTCCTCGGCGACGCTGGCTCGCGCACGGCTCGGCTGGTCGTTCGAGGAAACCGAAGTCGTGACGGTCGTCGGCCGCGCCGTCCACCGCGTCGCGCGAGCGCTGGCGCCCAACCGGAAACTGCTGGTCCTAGGCGGCTCCGCGGCAGAACTGCGCGAGCTGCTCAAGGCCCGCGGGTACGGCGATTCCGCCCTTACCGCCTTGGAAAACCTCGGCGCGGACGACGAACGGATCTCCGACGGCTGGGCCCACGACCCGGGTCCGCTCACCGTGTTCGCCGTGCTCTGCAACGGCCCTGGCCTCCCGCTCATCGGTCTCCCCGACGACGCTTTCGACCACGACGGCCAGCTCACCAAACGCGACCTCCGAGCGTCCGCCCTCGCCCGCCTCGCGCCAAACCCGGGTGAACTCCTCTGGGACGTCGGAGCAGGCGCGGGCAGCATCGGCATCGAGTGGTCCCGCGCGCATCCGCTGAACCGCGCCGTCGCGATCGAACGCGACCCGGCGCGCGCCGAACGCATCCAGCGCAACGCCAATACTCTTGGCGTGCCGGAATTACAGGTGGTCACCGGTCCGGCGCCCGAGGCGCTGACCGAACTCCCCCGTCCGGACGCGATCTTCATCGGCGGCGGCCTGACCGTCCCCGGCGTGCTCGACCAGTGTGTCGAAACCGACGCCCGGATCGTCGCGCACGGTGTCACCCTCGAAGCCGAGCAGCTCCTGGCCGCCGCCTACGCCCGGCACGGCGGGGAACTGCAACGGACCTCCGTGGAGCACGCGAAACCGCTCGGCGGGTTCACCGGATGGACGCCGTCCCGGGCAGTCACGCAGTGGAGCTGGAAATGACCGTTTACTTCATCGGCGCCGGACCGGGCGCGGCCGACCTGATCACCGTGCGCGGCCGCGACCTGCTCGCGCGCTGCCAGGTGTGCCTGTACCCGGGCAGCATGACGCCGACCGACCTGCTCGCCTACTGCGCGCCGGACACCGAACGCGTCGACACCGCGAACCTCAGCCTCGATGAGATCACCGCGAAGCTGATCGACGCGCATCGAGCCGGCCACGACGTCGCAAGGCTGTGTTCCGGAGATCCGTCGCTGTACAGCGCGGTCGCCGAGCAGGTCCGGCGGCTGGAACCGGAAGGTGTGCCGTACGAGATGGTGCCCGGAGTTCCGGCCTTCGCCGCGTCCGCCGCCGTGCTGGGCCGGGAACTGACCGTGCCGGGAATCGGGCAGAGCCTCGTGATCACGCGCGCGCAGGCGAGGTCCACCGCGATGCCGGACACCGAAACGCTGGAGAATTTCGCCCGCGCCGGCACGACACTCGCGCTGTACCTGGCGATCAACCACATCGAGCGCGTCACCGAAGAACTCGCCGGCCACTACGGCGAGGACTGTCCCGCCGCCGTCGTCGCCTTGGCCAGCCAGCCCGGCGAAACCGTGGTCCGCGGCACTCTCGCGGACATCGCCGGTCAAGCACAAGCCGCTGGAATGACCCGCGCCGCCACGATTTTCGTCGGCCGGGTCCTCGCCGCCGGCGGATTCCCGGACAGTTTCCTGTATTCGAGCACCCGCGATCGGGCGAGCCAACCGGAGTCGTTGTGACCGAACTGCGCTGGGGCCTGCTGGCCACCGGGACCATCGCCGCCGAATTCGCCGCGGGCGTCGAGCAAAGCCGCCACGGCGTCCTCGCCGCGGTCGCCTCGCGCACGGCCGAGCGGGCGCGGGATTTCGCGACCAGGTACGAAATCCCGAAAGCGTATGGCAGCTACGAAGAACTCCTCGCCGACCCGGACGTCGACGCGGTCTACGTCGCGACTCCGCACGCGCAGCACGAAGAATGGGCGATCCGAGCCGTCGAAGCGGGCAAGCACGTGCTGTGCGAGAAACCGCTCACGCTCACCGCGGCCGACGCGGAGAAAGTCATCGATGCCGCCCGGCGAAACGACGTTTTCCTCATGGAAGCGTTCATGTACCGGCTGCACCCGCAGACGCGACGGCTGGTCGAGCTGATCGAATGCGGCGCGATCGGCGAAGTCCGCGCGGTGGACGTCACGTTCAGTTTCGACTCCGACGCGAACGACGCGGCCCGCCTCGGCGACCCCGCGCTCGGCGGCGGCGGAATCCTCGACGTCGGCTGCTACTGCACCTCGCTGGCTCGGCTGGTTTCGCAGGCCGCGACCGGAATTCCGGCTGTGGAGCCGACGCGCGTCACCGGCATGGCGCGGCTCACCGAAAGCGGCGTCGACGAGTTCGCGATGGGCCTGCTGCGGCTGCCCGGCGACATCATCGCCCAGCTGTCCTGCGGATACCTGCTCACCCAGGACGACCACATCCGGATTTACGGCACCACCGGCCAGCTGTACGTGCCGAAGCCCGCGTGGATCCACGAATTGCGCAAGCCGGGCGTCTCGACGATCGTGCTGACTCCGTCGGAGGGCGAGCCGGAGGTCATCGAAATCGAAGCCACCCAAGGGGTTTACGCGCGGGAAGCGGATTACGTCGCCGCGCACGTCGCGGACCGGCAAGGCCCGGAGCTGACCTGGGCGGAGACTCTCGCCAACATGCGCACCCTCGACCGGTGGCGCACGGCCGTCGGGTACGGGCGATGACCGTCCTGATCCTGGGCGGCACCGCGGAAGCCCGCGACCTCGCCGCGCAGCTGCACGAACGCGCCGTCAAGGTGGTCTCGTCGCTGGCCGGACGCGTCACGCGGCCCCGCCTGCCCGTCGGTGAAGTGCGGGTCGGCGGATTCGGCGGCGTCGAAGGTCTCACGACCTGGCTGCGCGAAAACGGGGTACAGGCAGTGGTCGACGCCACGCATCCGTTCGCGGAACGCATCGGTGCCAACGCTTTCCACGCCGCCCGCGCAGCGGAGGTCCCCCTGCTGCGACTCGCGCGCCCCGGCTGGCAGCCGACCGGCGACGACCGCTGGCATTGGGCCGCCGACCTCGACGAAGCCGCCGCGCTCCTGCCCGGCCTCGGCACCCGCGTGTTCCTCACCAGCGGCCGCCAGGGCTTGGCCGCGTTCGCCGACCTCGACCCGCTGTGGTTCCTGATCCGCTGCGTCGACCCGCCTGCCCAGCCGCTGCCGCGCCGCCACGAAGTGGTGCTCGACCGCGGCCCGTACCGCCTCGACGGCGAACGCGCGCTGATGACCGGGCACGACATCGACGTCCTGGTCACCAAGGACAGCGGCGGCGCGATGACCGCCGCCAAGCTGACGGCCGCGCGGGAACTCGGGCTGCCGGTGGTCGTCGTGCGCCGTCCGCCCCGACCGTCCACAACGGAAACCGCGGACGTAGCCGCCGCTGTCGAATGGGTGCTCAACCGATGAATGAACTGTTCTACGAAATCCTGCACCGCCGCCGCGACGTCCGCGCCGAGTTCACCGGCGAACCGATCGACGACGCCGTCCTCACCCGGGTGCTCGAGGCCGCGCACGCCGCGCCGAGCGTCGGGATGAGCCAGCCGTGGGATTTCGTGCTGGTCCGCGACCCCGGCACGCGCGAGGAATTCGCCCGCCACGTGCACGAGGAACGCGACGTCTTCGCCGCGTCCCTGGACGGCGAGCGCGCCGAGACGTTCGCCAAGATCAAGGTCGAGGGCATCCGCGAATCGAGCCTCGGCATCGTCGTCACCTACGACGAGCAGCGCGGCGCCCCGGCGGTGCTCGGCAGGCACGCGATCGCCGACGCCGGGCTGTACTCGGTGTGCCTGGCCATCCAGAACCTGTGGCTGGCCGCGACCGCGGAGGGACTCGGCGTCGGGTGGGTGAGTTTTTACCGCGAGCCCGCGCTCGCGAAACTGCTCGACATCCCCTCCGGGATCCGCCCGGTCGCCTGGCTTTGTGTAGGACCGGTAACGAAATTGGCCGAGGTCCCCGACCTGGAACGGCACGGCTGGCGCAGCCGCTCTCCGCTGGCCAGCGCGTTACACCACGAGCGGTTCACGCCCCGGGACGAGGGGTCCGCGTAACACCGTCCGGGTGACCCAATAGATTCCTTCTAATGCGTCCGATTGCCGTAGTGCTGGGGTTGCTTTCGGCGCTGTGCGCCCTGGCCTATCCCTTCCTGCCGGTCGTGCAGGACACCGCGGAAGTCGTCTGGCCCACCGCCTCCGACACGCGTTCCGTCAACGCGCCTTTGACCGGGTACTGGGCACAGGACCTGAAGGCCGAGCTGCCCTGCGACACGATCCGCTCGCTCGACGCGCGCACGAACGGCCCCGCGCTGCTGTTCTCGACCGTCCCGGACGGGCGCACCGGCAAGCACGCGGCCAACGGCGTCGGCCTGCAGCTGCGCGTCGACAACGGCGTGCTGCTCGCGTCCAGCCAGGGCCAGCAGATCTCGCAGCAGCCGCTCCCGCAGACCGGCTGCTCGGTCACGCTCGACTCGGACGCGACCCAGATGACGCTCTCGGTCGGCAAGACCCCGATCTTCCACACCACCGGCGACGTCCGGCCGCGCGTGCTCGGCATCTACTCCTCGATCACCTCCGCGCGCGACCCGATCGCCGGGCTGCACGTGTCGGTCGTCCCGGACACCCGCTACCAGACCTCGCCGACCACGCTGAAGATCGTCGTCGGCATCCTCGCCGCGCTGTCGTTCCTCGGCTGCCTGATCGCGGTGTGGCGGATGGACTCCGGATTCGCCCGCCGCGCGCCGCGCTGGGCCCCGGTCGGCTGGTGGCGGCTCACCGGCCGCGACGCGACGGTGTTCGGCGTTCTCGGCGCGTGGGTCTTCATCGGGCCGGTGACCTCGGACGACGGCTACATCCTCACGATGGCCCGGGTCACCGAGGCCACCGGATACCTCACGAACTACCACCGCTGGTTCGGCGTCGCGGAGGCCCCGTTCGGCTGGTTCTACCACCTGTACGAGCTGATGACGCACGTCAGCACGGTGCCGCCGTGGATCCGGCTGCCCTCGTACCTGCTCGGCGTGATCAGCTGGCTGCTGATCAGCCGCGAGGTGATGCCGCGGCTGGGCACCCAGGTCCGCCGCAGCCGCGCGGCCGGCTGGGCGGCCGCGGCCGTGTTCCTGGTCTGGTGGATGCCGTACAACAACGGCGTCCGGCCGGAACCAGTCGCCGCGCTCGGGTCGCTGCTGGCGATCTGCGCGGTCGAACGCGCGCTGGTCACCCGCCGGCTGCTGCCGCTGTGCCTCGGCCTGACCGCCGCCGCGTTCACCCTCGCCGCGACACCAACCGGGCTGATCGCGGTCGCTCCGTTCCTGGTCGCCGGGAAACCGCTGTTCAAGCTGGTCCGGCAGCGCTCGGCGAGCGGCTGGCTGCCGATGCTCGCGCCGATCCTCGCGTCCGGCTTCCTCGTGCTCGTGGTGATGTTCGCCGACCAGACGTTCGCGACGGTCCAGGAGGCCACCCGCATCCGCACCGCGGTCGGCCCGAACCTGTCGTGGTTCCAGGAACTCGCGCGGTACCAGTTGCTGTTCGAGAACCTGCCGGACGGCTCCGCGCCGCGCCGGTTCCCAGTGCTGCTCGTGCTGCTGTGCACGGTCACCTGCCTGGTGGTGCTGCTGCGCCGGGGCCGGATCCCCGGCGCGGCGCTCGGGCCCAGCCGTCGGCTGATCGGCACCACCGCGTTGTTCTTCCTGCTGCTCGCGCTGACCCCGACGAAATGGACGCACCACTTCGGCGCGTTCGCCGCGGTCGGCGCGTCGATGGCGGCGCTCACCGCGCTGGCGACCAGTTCGACCGTGCTGCGTTCCAACCGGAACCGAGCGGCGTTCCTCGCGGTGTTGCTGGTGGTCGGCGCGCTCGCCGCGACCGGGCCGAACGCGTACTGGTTCGTCTCGAAGATCGGGGTGCCGTGGACGAACGGCGCGCCCTCGATCGGCGGCATCCCGCTGTCGACGATCCTGCTCGGAGCCGCCGCCGTCGCCGGGATCTACGCGTTTGTGGAGAACATCCGCGCACACCGGCCGGGACCGGCGCCGCAGGAGGGCCGGAGCCGGTCGCTGCGGCTCGGTTCGCTGTCGCTGGTCGTGGTGTGCGGTTTGGTGGCCGCGGGCGAGATCTACACGATGGGCGCGGCGATCTACTTCCAGCGCGACAGCTACAGCCTCGGCGCGGCCAACATCGGGCACCTGTTCGGCAAGAGCTGCAACCTGTCCGACCACGTGATGGTCGAGCGCGACGCGGCGAAGAGCATCCTGCACCCGCAGCCCGACCAGCGGACCGTGCCGGAAAAGCCGGTGACGCAGAACCCGCCGAACCCGCTGCCGAACCCGGACCAGGACAACGGCCGCGTCCAGACCGGCTTCCACACCAGCCCGGTCGACGACAAGGACCCGCTGGCCGAGCCGCCGCACGGGTTCAAGCAGGACCAGGTGCCGATGTGGAGCAGCTACCTCGACACCCAGACCCGCGCCGGACGGCTGCGCAGCGACTGGTACGCGCTCACCGACCGGACCGAGAACGGCCAGATCGTGGTCGCCACCGCGAGCCAGTCCCGGCGGCCCACGTCGGTGAGCCTGGAGTACGGCGTCAACACTCCCGAAGGCGTGCGCGTGCTGCGCGGCCAGTTCGCGCTCCCGCCCGGCGCGGGCACCGGCGGCTGGAACGACACCCGGATCAACCTGCGCGACCTGCCGCCGGAGACCACGTCGGTGCGGATCGTGATGGTGGACAACGACCTCACCGAGGACGGCTGGATCGCCGCGTCCGCGCCGCGCGTGCCGACGTTCACCACGCTGACCGACAAGCTCGCGGGCAAATCGGTGTACATCGACTGGCCCGCGTCGTTCGTGTACCCGTGCGCGAACCCGGTCACCTCGCACGACGGCATCTCCGCGATGCCGGACTACCGCATCACGCCCGGCCAGCTCGCCGACGAGGCGAAATGGGCATCCAGCACGAACGGCGGCCCGAACGGCTGGCTCGAGGAGATCGCGGACGAGCCGGAGGTGCCGAGCTACCTGAACGGGCAGCCGTACCAGTCGTGGGGCCAGCTGCTGCAGATCGAGCCGTATACGACCGGGGTGGCGCCGACGGTGCGCCACGGGGAGAAGACGGTGTGGGGCTGGTGGTCGCCGGGGCCCGGGCCTTCGCAGCCGAACGGCAAGGACCCGACGCGCTAGGGCCTCGTGAGTGGCGTTGCCGGTTCTAACCGGCGTTGCCGCTCACGAGGGCTCCCGCAACCGCCGCGCCCCCACCACCGACACCGCGGGCAGCGCCGCCAACGCCAGCAACGCCCACTGCAACCCCACCGCGTTGGCCAATGCCCCCACCGCAGGCGCCACCACCCCGCCGACACTCACCGCCAGCCCGAGCGTCACCCCGCTGGCGGTCCCAAGCCGGTTCGGCAAGTAGTCCTGCCCCAGCGTCACATGCAGGGAAAACGGGACATACAACGCCACCGCAGCAAGCGCGACCAGCGGAAACACCCCGTACCCCGGTGCCAATGCGATCCCGGCGACCGCAGGCACCGCCGCCGCATACGACACGCGGACCGTGCGGGTGCGCCCCCATCGTCCAGCCAGCACACCGCCCAGCAACGTGCCCAACGCGCCGACTCCGAACAGCACCACCAACGCCACTTCCCCGGCGAGCACACTGCCGGTCCGCTGCGTGACCCAGATGGCGAGGAAAGTGTTGAGCGAGAAGGCCGCGATGGAACGACCGACGACCACGACGATCAGCCAGCCGAACTGACGCCAATCGTCGCGCCCGGCGTGCGCCCTGTGCCGCGCGGCTGAATGCAGGTCGCTCATCCGCCGGAACAACGCGGCGATCACCGCCCCGGCGACGAGCGCGGGTAGCACCAGATACGGCGTCGCACCGAGACCGCCTGCCTGCAGCACCGGGGTGACGACGATCGGCCCGAGCGCGAAACCGACGTTGCCGCCCAAGGAAAACCAGCTCATCCCGACGTGGCCGCGCCCGGCGATCCGGCGGGCGATCCGCGCCGATTCCGGGTGGTAGGCCGCGACGCCGAGGCCGGACAGCGCGATCGCGAGCCAGGTCAGTGGGTAAGAATCGGCGAGCCCGGAGAGTCCGATCCCGGCCCCGGCGACCGTCATCCCTACCGGCACGAGCCACGGCAGCGGCCGCCGGTCGGTCAGCACGCCGAACAGCGGCTGGACCACCGAGGACAGCAGCGTCGCGGCCACCGTGATCCCGGCCGCGGCGAGATAGCCGTAATGCCGCTCGGCGACCAGAAACGGCACGAGCGCGGGGACCGCGCCCTGGTAGAGGTCGTCGACCGCGTGGCCGAGCACCATCAGCGGCATCGGCCAGCGCGCGGTGCGGGCCGGAAGCGTTGTCGTCACCCAGCCATGGTCGAGCCGGCCCGGCGTTGCGCGATTCCGTTATCATGCCGAGCTGTGTCGATTTCCGGCCATCTGCCCGCGGCTCCCACGAACATCCGGGACCTGGCCGCGACCGCGAGCATTGCCGAGCACTGGCACGACGAGCACCAGATCGCCTACGCCAGCAGCGGCGTCCTGGCGGTGCACACCGACCGGTCGCGCTGGATCACGCCCGCGCACCGAGCGCTGTGGATTCCGGCGGGCACCGTGCATTCCCACCGCGCTTACGGCGTCACGCGGCTGCACCTGTTCGGCTTTCCGCAGGAGCTGAGCCCGTTGCCGGTGACCGAGCCGACCGCGCTCGCGGTCACTCCGCTGCTGCGGGAACTGCTGATCGCGTACACCGAACTCGGCGAGGACCGTGCGACTCCCGCAGGGCAACGGATGCGAGCGGTGCTGTTCGACCAGCTCACCCTCGCGCCGGAACGCCCGGTACGGGTCCCCGCCGCGCACGATCCTCGGCTGGTCGCCGTGTGCCAGCTGCTGGAGAAGGATCCTTCGGACTCGCGCAGCCTGGAAGCACTGGGCCGCACTGTCGGTGCCAGCGGCCGGACACTGACCCGGCTGTTCCGTGCGGACACCGGGATGACATTTCCGCAGTGGCGCACGCAGCTCCGGCTCTATCACGCCCTGAGGTTGCTGGTGGAGGGTCGATCGGTCACGGCTGTGGCGCAGCAATGCGGGTTCGCCACGACCAGCGCGTTCATCGACGTGTTCCGGCGTTCCCTTGGTCATACGCCGGGGTCTTATATCCACAGTGGACAGACCGGATCCGGCGGCGCACCACGAGACTCGCCGCCAGCCGGTTGACGCCGAACGAGACGAGGATCAGCCCGGTCGCGTCGAGCAGGTGCGCACCGAGAACGCTGGCCAGCGCGAACGAGCCGATGCGGATCGCGAGAAAGACCGCCCACAGCACGATTCCCGTGCCAGTGAGCCGGTACTGCAGCCCGTTGGCCTGCCGGAACCGCGTCACATAGCCCATCGCGGTGCCGGTGCCCGCGACCAGGACGAGTTCGCCGACCAGCAGCCAATCCGCTGACTGGAGCCCGCCGCCCAGCTCGAACCCGAGGTAGACCAGCCCCACGGCGATCAGGAGAACCGGCATCAGCAGCATCCGCCGCGGTTCGGCGGAGCGCCACTGGAACTGCCGCGCGATCAGGATTCCGATCCCGATCGCGAGGAGCACGTCGTCGACCATCGCCAACTCCATCACTAGTGATACTTCCTCGAATGTATCACCGGTGATTGAATAGGGCTATGCGCGCCGCCGACCTGCACCGACTCGCCCGCGCTCTGCGCGAGATCGCTCTGACCAGCACCGGGAACACCGGCGCGGATCAGGTCAACGCGGGAGAACTGGCGGTGATCGAGGACGTCTCGCGCAATCCTGGCGCGACGATCAGCGACGTGACTCGCCGGACCGGACTGGCCCAAAGCCTCGTCTCCCGAATCACGCACCGGATGGCGGACGCGGGCGTCGTGCGCGTGCGCCCCGACGAGAAGGACCGGCGCAAGTCGCGGCTGGAGATCGAACCGTCCGCCCGGGCGATGTTCCGCACCCGCGCGGACGGCTCGATCTCTTCAGCCCTCGCTGCGCACGCACCGAAACTCAGTGCCGCGCAACGGAAACAGCTCACCCACCACCTCGCCGAGGCCGAGCGGCTGCTGCGCGAAGGTCAGGAATAACTCCGCGGCGTCCACACGATCGACCGCCCGTCCGGCCCTTCCTCCACCACCGTGCGCGAAGAACCCACGATCAGCAGGCACCGCATGTCCACCGCAGCCGGATCCAGCGAGCCCAACGTGGTAACCCGAACGTCCTCCTCCGGGCCGCCGACATCGCGGGCCACCACCACCGGTGTCCCCGGATCCCGGTGCCGCAACAGGACTTCCCGCGCGTTCTCCAGTTGTGTCACCCGAGTCCGCGAAGCCGGGTTGTACAGCGCCAGCACCAGATCCGCCGCACCAGCAGCGTCCAGCCGCCGTTCGATGATCTCCCACGGCTTCAACCGGTCCGAAAGGGACAGCACGCAATAGTCGTGCCCCAACGGCGCGCCGACCCGCGACGCGGCTGCCTGCGCCGCCGTCACCCCGGGCACGATCCGCACCCGCGCACCAGCACCGTTCCCGGCCGAAACCTGTTCCAGCACCGCCGAAGCCATCGCGAACACACCCGGGTCCCCGGACGACACCACGGCCACCCGCGCGCCCGTCGCGGCCAGCTGCAACGCCTCGACCGCCCGGTCCGCCTCGACCCGGTTCCCCGACGCGTGCCGCTGCTGCCCCGCCCGCTGCGGAACGCGCGCGACATACGGTCCGTAGCCGACAATGTGGTCCGCCGCCGCCAATTCCGCGGACGCTTCCGGTGTCAGCCATTCCGGCCCGGCCGGGCCGAGCCCGACGACAACGACCTCGCCGCCCTCCACCGGTGCCGAAGAGCCAGCCGGAACCGCCGGTTCACCGTCCACACGCGACTTGTAAGCCGGGCTTGGCAGCAACGCCAAGGAGAAATAGGGCACCGACTCCGGATCGACGTCCGCGAACGGCTCCACCCGCTGCTGTCCCCAAGTCGCCCGCTCGACGTACCAGGCGTCGTCGAGCTTGCCCGCCTCCGCGAGCGCTTCCCGGACAGAACCGAAGGTACGGCCCAGTTTCAGCACTGCCGCCGCTTCAGTGTCCGCGAGCCGCCGCGCCAATTCGGGCGCTGGCAACGTTCCCGGCAACACGGTGAGCACTTCGTCCCGCTGCACCAACGGACGGCCGAGCACCGACGACGCCGCGCTCACCGACGTCACGCCGGGAACCACCTCGGTCTCGAACCGTCCGACGAGCCGCTCGTGCATGTACATGTAGGAGCCGTAGAAGAACGGATCGCCCTCGCACAACAGCACCACGTCACGCCCGGCGTCGAGGTGCTCAGCGAGCTTTTTCGCGCTCAGCTCGTAGAAATCGGCGATCGCGCCTTCGTACCCGCCGGGATGGTCGGTGGTCTCGGTGGTGACCGGGTAGACCAGCCGCTCTTCCAGCTGTCCCTCGCGCAGGTACGGCTCAGCCACCGACCGCGCGATGCTGCGCCCGTGCCGCGCGCTGTGGTAGGCGATGACGTCCGCCTCGCCGATCAGCCGCGCCGCTTTGACCGTCATGAGTTCCGGATCACCGGGACCGAGCCCGACGCCGTACAGCCGCCCCGTCATTCGACCGCGCTCGCAATCGCGTTCACGGCGCCGACGGCCATCGCACTGCCGCCGCGACGGCCGTGCACGACCAGGTACGGCGCGGGCGCCCGCTTCGCCAATTCCACTTTGGACTCCGCCGCGCCGACAAACCCCACCGGCACACCGATGATCGCGGCCGGGGCGCCGACGCCCTCGTCCAGCAGCTCCAGCAACCGGAACAGCGCGGTCGGCGCGTTGCCGATGGCCACCACCGAACCGGGCAGCCGGTCGCGCCACAGCTCCAGCGCGGCGGCCGAGCGCGTAGTGCCCAGCCGTTCGGCCAGCCCGGGCACGCTCGGGTCGTCCAAAGTGCACACGACGTCGTTCGCCGCGGGCAAGCGTTTGCGCGTGATGCCGCTGGCGATCATCTTCGCGTCGCACAGGATCGGCGCGCCCGCCTCCAGCGCGGCGCGGCCCGCCTCGACCACGTCGAGCGAGTAGCGCAGGTCGTCGACCAGGTCGACCATGCCGCAGGAGTGGATCATCCGGACCGCGACGCCCGCGACGTCGTCGGGCAGGATCGCCAGGTCCGCCTCTTCGCGGATCGTGGCGAACGAGTGCCGGTAGATCTCGGCCCCGTCCCGCAGGTAGTCGATCACGAAGGTCCCTTTCTCGCCAACGCATCCGCCAACTCGGACGCCGGGGTCCAGCGTCCGTCGACACGGTAGCCGCCGGGTTCGGCGACAACGTCGCGGTGGGTGCCGGACGGTCGTCCGCACCGCCGTGCACAGCCCGAAACGTGCACCAGCTCCCCGTCCGCGACCAGTGTCGCCGCGTCCGCGCGGACGTCGGCGAGAGACTTCGCACACCCCGGCGCGCCGATGCAGGCGCTAAGCTCCGCCGTCGCCGGATCCGTCGACAGCCTCGCCGCGCGCAGGCGCTCGACGTCCGCGCCGCCAGGCAGCAGCACCGAACGCCACGGCGTGACCACGGCGTCGCCGAAGTCCGCGAGCGTGCGCAACTGAGCAGCAGTCAACTGGCCGAACCGCGGCGCGACCCCGACTGCCTCGCCGCCGTCATCGCGTCGGATCCGGCCGACGGTGGGGTCAATCCGGGTCGGCAGCAACCGCGGAGCTTCCCGCGGACCGTCCGGCAACAGCGTCGAAGGATCAGCCAGTTCCCCGATCCGCCACGCCGAACCTCGCGTGCGCGCAAACGTTTCCGCCACCGTGAGCAGCGTGGAAACCGCCTCGTCGCGCGCCACCAGCCATCCGGAATCAGCGCCCGCCAACAGCACCACACCGGTCGTCGGACCGACCGCGCGCCAGCAAACGTCCGTGCCCACGACGTCGCCGCGTCCGTCGTCAAAGCCGAAGAGGAACCGCCCCGGCAACTCCGCGAGCCCCGGCCGCGCGCACAACTCACGATCCAGCTTCGCGGAAAGCCCCCGGACGTCCGCGAGCCCGCCGCGCACCCCGCTCAACGGCGAGGCCAGCACATTCCGCACGCGCTCGTGACTCGGCGACGGCAGCAACCCGGCGCCGGTCAGCCGTCCCGCCAGCCCCGGACGGCGCACTCCGCGCAACTGGACGTTCGCCCGCGAGGTCAGGTGCACGTCGCCGTCGCCGAGGTCTTCCGCGCAGGAAGCCAACGCGCGCAACCGATCCGCGGTCACCACGCCGCCGGGAAGCCGGACCCTGGCGAGCGGCCCGTCCGCCGCGTCGTGCGTCGCGAAAACTCCGGGACAGGCGTCGGCGCGCACGCGGGCAGGGCTGGACATGGCGCTCACTGTAACTCGCGGCCGTTTTATCAGGCTTGCGATCATATGTAGTACATCTGCTACATTCCATCGCACAGGCAGGATGGGGGTCATCCAATGAGAGATCAAGCGGACACCGTGCTCCGCGTCGAAGGCTTGCGCATGCGCTACGGCTCGAACGACGTGCTGCACGGCACGTCGTTCACCGCGCACCGCGGCGAGGTGCTGTGCCTGCTCGGCCCGAACGGGGCGGGCAAGACCACGACGATCGAAATCCTCGAGGGGTTCCGCATGCGGTCCGCCGGCGAGGTGTCCGTGCTGGGCACCGACCCGGCGCGCGGCGGCGAGGACTGGAGGGCGCGACTGGGGGTCGTCCTGCAGTCCTGGCGCGACCACGGCAAATGGCGCGTGCGCGAGCTGCTCGACCTGCTCGGGTCGTTCTACTCGCCGTACTCCACCGACCGGATCCGCCGCCCGTGGGACACCGACGAGCTGATCGAGGCGGTCGGGCTTTCCGAGCACGCGAGCAAGAAGATCCGGATGCTGTCCGGCGGGCAGCGGCGCAGGCTGGACGTGGCGATCGGCATCGTCGGCCGTCCCGAACTGCTGTTCCTCGACGAGCCGACAGCCGGGTTCGATCCGCAGGCCCGGCGTGATTTCCACGAGCTCGTGCACCGGCTCGCCGACGATGACACCACGATCCTGCTCACCACGCACGACCTCGACGAGGCCGAAAAGCTCGCCGACCGGATCCTAATCCTGAGCGGCGGCCACATCGTCGCCGACGGTTCGCCGGACCAGCTGAGCAGGCAGATCGCGGGCGAGGCCGAGGTGCGCTGGACGATCGACGGGCAGCGGTTCGTGCACTCGACCACGGAGGCGACGAAGTACGTGTACGAGTTGTTCAAGCAGCACGGCGAAGCGGTCGCCGACCTGGAGGTCGGGCGCGCGTCGCTGGAGGATACGTACCTGACGCTCGTGCAACGCGCGGAGTCCGGGCTGGCTGAAGCGGGTGCGCGATGAGCGCGTCGGCGAAGCGGACCGCGGCGCGGGCGGGATTCCGCCGCGGGTTCATCGAGTTCCGCCAGCAGTGGACGAACCGGGACGACCTGATCGGCCAGCTCGTGTTCCTGGCGATGATCTTCGGCACGCTCCTGTTCATGCGCGGCGCGCAGCTGCCGGGCACCTCGTTCTCGCTGGGCGCCGCGACGGTGCCGGGCGTGATCGGCGCCGGCATCGTGTTCAACGGCCTGACCAGCGTCGCCGGATCGCTCGTCATCGACCGCGAGGACGGCACGCTGCTGCGCGCGAAAGCGACCCCGAACGGGATGTTCGGCTACCTGATCGGCAAGGTCACGACGTTCTCGATGGTGCAGGTCGCGAGCATCCTCGTGATGCTGGTGCCGTCGCTGTTCCTGTTCGACGGGCTGGCCCCGGATGGGTTCTTCTCGTTCCTGAACCTGCTGTGGGTGCTCGCCGCCGGACTGGTCGCGACCCTGCCGATCGGTGCCGCGCTCGGCTCGCTGATCCAGGACTCCAGGATGCTGGCCCTGGTCGTGCTGCCGGTGCTCGGGCTCGGCGCGATCTCCGGGATCTTCTACCCGATCACCGCGCTGCCGGTCTGGCTGCAGGACGTCGGGCAGGTGTTCCCGATGTACTGGCTCGGCCTCGGCATGCGCTCGGCGCTGCTGCCCGACCAGGCGGTCGTCGTCGAAATCGGGCAGTCGTGGCGGCCGTGGGCGACCCTGGGGGTGCTGCTCGCGTGGGCCGTGATCGGATTGGTGCTGGCCCCGATCCTGCTGAAGCGGATGGCCCGGCGCGAATCGGGGTCGTCGGTGGCGGCGCGACGGGAAAGGGCACTTCAGCGTGTGTGAGGCGCGGTGAGCGAGAACGTCTACAACCGCATCGCGGTGCTGCGCGCCGAACGCGGCATCTCGCGGCGGCAGCTCGCGGACGCGCTCGGCGTGCACTACCAGACCATCGGGTACCTGGAGCGCGGCGAGTACAGCCCGAGCCTTTACCTCGCGTTGCGGATCGCGGAGTTCTTCGAGGTCGCGGTGGAGGTGCTCTTCTCCACCGCGCCCTTCCCGCGGATCGGGGACGAAAGCAAGCCCGCGTGAGGGTCTGCTCACCTTGACGGCGCGGGTGCGCCCGGCGAGAGTAAGAGCGCACACGCGTCGGCACGCGGAGGAACCCGGTGGAAATCCGGGGCGGTCCCGCCACTGTGACCGGCGGCCCCGCGGCCGCCGGCAGCCAGGAACTCCCGCCGGCGACACCGTCGACCCGGGGCGCGGACACCCCGAGTGAGGAACGCCGTGATCCTGTTGCTGTCCACTTCGGACACCGACCTGCTCAGCGCCCGGGCCAGCGGCGCGGACTACCGGCTCGGCAACCCGTCCCGGCTTCCGCTCGGCGACCTGCCCGGCCTGCTCGAGGGCTGCTCGATCGTCGTCGTCCGGATCCTCGGCACGCCGCGGACCTGGCAAGAAGGCCTGGATACGCTGCGCGCGTCCGGCGCGCACGTGATCGTGCTGGGCGGCGAGCAGACGCCGGACGCGGAGCTGATGAAGCTCTCCACGACTCCGGCCGGGATCGCCGCGCAAGCGCATCTGTACCTCGCGCAGGGCGGTCCGGAGAACCTCACGCAGCTGCACCGGTTCCTGTCCGACACCCTGCTCCTGACCGGCGAAGGCTTCGAACCGCCCGCCGAACTGCCGTCGTGGGGCGTGCTTTCGCGGCCGGCTCCGGAGGGTGATGGCCCGGTCATCGGGATCCTCTACTACCGCGCGCACCACCTGTCCGGAAACACCGGTTTCGTGCACGCGCTGGCCGACGCGGTCGAGTCCGCGGGCGGCCGGGCGTTGCCGATCCACACCGCGTCCCTGCGCACGCGCGCGCCGGAGATGATGGCTGAGCTGGGCAAGGTCGACGCCCTGTTGGTCACCGTTCTGGCGGCGGGCGGCACCCGTCCGTCGGAAGCCGGAGCGGGCGGGGACGACGAATCGTGGGACGTCGCGGAGATGGCCGCGCTGGACGTGCCGGTGCTGCAGGCGTTGTGCCTGACCAGCGACCGCGAAACCTGGTCCGCCAGCGACGACGGCCTGTCCCCGCTCGACGCCGGCAACCAGATGGCGGTACCGGAGTTCGACGGCCGGATCATCACTGTCCCGTTCTCCTTCAAGGAATTCGACGACGACGGCCTCCCCCGGTACATCGCCGACAGCGAACGCGCCTCCCGCGTCGCCCGCATCGCCCTCGCGCACGCCCGGCTCCGGCACACCCCGCCTGCTTCTCGCCGGATCGCCTTGATGCTGTCGGCGTACCCCACGAAGCACTCGCGCGTCGGCAACGCGGTCGGCCTCGACACCCCGGCTTCGGCGATCAAACTCCTGCGCCTCATGCGCGAACGCGGCTACGACCTCGGCGCGGAGGCTTTCCCCGGCGTCGACCCGACCGGCACCGACCAGCCGGACGGCGACGCCTTGATCCACGCCTTGATCGCCGCGGGCGGCCAGGATCCCGAATGGCTCACCGAAGAACAGCTGTCCGGCAACCCGATCCGCGTCCCCGCGGCCCGGTACCGGTCGTGGTTCGCCGCCTTGCCGGTCGAGTTGCGAGAAGCGATGGAAGAACACTGGGGCCCCGCACCGGGTTCGCTGTATGTCGACACGTCGGCAAACCCCGAGGGGGACATCGTCCTGGCGTCGCTGCAGTCCGGCAACGTCATCCTGATGATCCAGCCGCCGCGCGGGTTCGGCGAAAACCCGGTCGCGATCTACCACAACCCGGATCTGCCGCCGAGCCACCACTATCTCGCCGCGTACCGCTGGCTGGAAGAGGAATTCGGCGCACACGCCGTCGTCCACCTCGGCAAACACGGTTCGCTGGAATGGCTGCCCGGCAAGACCGCGGGCCTCTCCGCCGCCTGCGCCCCCGACGCCGTCCTGGGCAATCTGCCCTTGGTGTACCCGTTCCTGATCAACGACCCCGGCGAAGGCGCGCAAGCGAAACGCCGTGCGCACGCGACCATCGTGGACCACCTGGTCCCGCCCATGGCCCGCGCGGAATCGTATGGCGACCTGGCCCGCCTGGAGCAGTTGCTGGACGAGCACGCCAACATCGCCGCGATGGACCCGGCGAAACTCCCGGCGATCCGCGCCCAGATCTGGACCCTCATCCAGGCCGCGAAGCTCGACCACGACCTCGGCGTCGACGAACGCCCGCACGACGCGGAATTCGACGACTTCCTGCTGCACATCGACGGCTGGCTGTGCGAGGTCAAGGACGCCCAAATCCGCGACGGCCTGCACATCCTGGGCGAGGCTCCGGTCGGCGAGGCCCGCGTCAACCTGGTCCTGGCAATGCTCCGGGCCCAGCAAATGTGGGGCGGCAAGCAAGGAGCCGTCCCCGGCCTGCGCTCTGCCCTGGGCCTGAAGGAAAACTCGGACGCGCCACTGTCCGAAGTGGACGCCATCGAAACCACCGCCCACACGCTGGTTTCTCTGATGGAGACCCACGCGTGGTCCCCTTCTTCAGTTTCTTCAGTGGTGAGCGAGGTCCTGGGCGCTCCTGATGCCGAAGTCGCCCGCGTCCTGACCTTCGCCGCCACCGAAATCGTCCCCCGCCTGGCCGGAACCTCGTCCGAAGTAGACGCGGTGCTGCACGCCTTGGACGGCGGCTACATCCCCGCCGGCCCCAGCGGTTCTCCCTTGCGCGGCTTGGTGAACGTCCTGCCCACCGGCCGAAACTTCTACACGGTGGACCCGAAGGCGATCCCCAGCCGCCTGGCGTGGGAAACCGGCCAGGCCCTGGCGGACTCCCTGCTCCGCCGCTACCGCGAAGACACCGGCGACTGGCCGCGGTCCGTCGGCCTGTCGGTCTGGGGCACCTCCGCCATGCGCACCTCCGGCGACGATGCCGCCGAAGTCCTTGCCCTGCTGGGAATCCAGCCAGTGTGGGACGAAGCCTCCCGCCGCGTGACCGGCATCGAACCCATCCCGCTGTCCGAACTGGGCCGCCCGAGGATTGACGTGACGGTCCGCATCAGCGGCTTCTTCCGCGATGCTTTCCCGCACGTCATCACCATGCTGGACGACGCCGTCCGCCTAGCCGCCTCCCTGGACGAACCGGAATCCTCCAACTACGTCCGCGCCCATGTCGCCGCGGACCTGGCGGATCACGGTGACGACCGCCGAGCCACCACCCGCATCTTCGGCTCGAAACCAGGCGCGTACGGAGCTGGCCTCCTCCCGTTGATGGACTCCGGAAACTGGCGCGACGACAAGGACCTAGCGGAGGTCTACGCAGTCTGGGGCGGCTTCGCCTACGGCAGGGACCTGGACGGCCGTCCCGCGCGCGAGGACATGGAATCGTCGTACAAACGCATTGTGGTAGCCGCGAAGAACACGGACACTCGCGAACACGACATCGCTGATTCGGACGATTATTTCCAGTACCACGGCGGAATGATCGCCACCGTCCGCGCCCTGACCGGCTCCGCCCCCGCGTCGTACGTCGGCGATTCCACCACTCCCGATGCCGTTCGTACTCGCACTTTGGGCGAAGAAACAGCCCGCGTTTTCCGCGCCCGAGTGGTGAACCCGCGATGGCTGTCCGCGATGCGCCGCCACGGCTACAAGGGCGCTTTCGAACTCGCCGCAACCGTGGACTACCTCTTCGGCTTCGACGCGACCGCGGGTGTGGTGGGCGACTGGATGTACGAGAAGTTGTCGCAGTCGTATGTGCTGGATGAGGAAAACCAGCAGTTCCTGCGGGACGCGAACCCGTGGGCATTGCGGGGAATCATCGAACGCTTGACGGAAGCCGCGGATCGAGGCCTGTGGGAGGAACCGGATCCGAAGTTGCTGGCGCAGATGCGCGAGGTGTACCTGACGCTGGAAGGCGATCTAGAAAACGACTGACCTGGCCGGTTGCCTCGGCTGGTTCTGTTTTGGCCAGCTGAGGCAACCGGGGGAGTCATCACTGGCGAACTGCCCCCTTGCGCGGCAATTCCATCCATTGGGCCGGGCTTTCGTCCAGAAACCAGCCGTTCCACCCAACCTACGGCCTCACGCGCGGTCCCAGCTCATCTGGCCGAGTCGCGGATGCTTGCGCGGGCCTTCTCGAAGAACTCGCTAGGCCAACCGCGCCACCGACCTCCGCTATCCGGCAGCCCTCCCCGCTGACCAGCCGCCGTCACCGCTGGCCAGACCCGCCATGCCGACCAGCCGCCGTCATCCCCGCTGCGCACCCAAACCACACGCGCCCCTCAAGCGCCCGCGCTGCGCCCAGCGGCCCCAAGTCCTGCCGCCACCCCGCCAGCGCCCGCCCTACGCCTAACCGCCCAAACCCACCAGCCCGAGCACCTCGTCCACCAGCACCCCCCGAATCGAACGCGAGGTCGCGACCGCATCGACGCCCCCACCAGCGTCCGTGCCGCACCCAACCGCCCCAAGTCTTACCGCCAAACCCGCCAACCCGACCGCATCGCCGCCCCAGCAGCACCTGCCCACGCTCAAGCCGCCACCAGCACCTGCCCGCACCCAAGCGGCACCACCAACACCTGCCCTGCGTTTTCCCGCAGCCCGGAGCCCTATCGCCAAGCCCGCCCAGCCCAGCCACGCCACCGCCACTGCTCCCGCCACCACGCACCGAGCCGTCCGAGCCTCCCCCGCCGCCCGACCACCGCAGTTCTCGCCCCGCGCCCCCTGGCGGCACCCGTCCAATCCAACCGCACCGTCACCGTCTCCCCCTCTCCCCAGCCGACCGCTCTCCCCAGCCGATCACTCGCCCCAGCGGACCACTCGCCCCCCGCGGTCCGCGTCCCTTCGCGCGGACCCGTTGCGCCGCAAGGGTGAATCCGCCGAACCGAATTCCGGCATACCCCCCGAACCCGCCGCCCGCCGGACAAGAGCAGCCGACCGCACCTTGACTTCATAATGGTCTAGTCCAATGCTTACCGCATCAATTTTCCGCATGTTCGCCGGAGGACAGATGCAGCGAAGCAGACTGGCCGCCACACTCGTCGCCGCCGCTACCGTGGCCGGGGCAGCTGCCGTCGTGGCCGCGACCGCCCATGCGCAGACCGGGACGTCGACCGGCCTCGACAACAACTGGTACGCCGCCGCGCCGTACCTCATGCCGCAGAGCAACAACCCGCCCGACCCGGTGACTGTCATGAACGCGACCGGGCAGAAGGCGTTCCAGCTGGCCTTCATCCTCGCGCCCAAGAGCGGCGGATGCAGTCCCACCTGGGACGGCACGACGCCGGTTTCCTCGGACACGACCGTCGGCGACGCGATCAACCGCATTCGAGGCAACGGCGGCGACGTGTCGGTTTCGGTCGGCGGCTACGGCGGGACGAAGCTGGGCCAGACCTGCGGCACTGTCGACGCGACCGCCGCCGCCTACCAGCAGGTCGTGGCGAAATACAACCTGAAAGCCATCGACTTCGACCTCGAAGAACCCGAGTACGAAGACACCGCTGCCATCGCGAACGAACTCGGCGCCGCGAAGAAACTGCAGGCGGACAACCCCGGTCTGTTCGTGTCGGTGACGATGCCGGGAACCGCGGCCGGCACCGGCTGGTTCGGCACCCAGTTGCTGGACCAGGCGAAGTCGATCGGCTTCTCCCCCAACGACTTCTCGATCATGCCGTTCGACGGCGGCTTCACCGGCGGCGGCGCGTCGCAGGTGTCGGCGCTGGAAGCGTTCCACGGCCTGCTCCAAAGCCACCTCGGCTGGGACAGCGACACCGCGTATTCGCACGAGGGTTTCTCGGGAATGAACGGGAAATCCGACTCCTCGGAATACTTCAACGTTTCCGATTTCCAGACCGTGTACGACTACGCGACGAGCCACCACCTCGGCCGGTTCACTTTCTGGGCGGTGAACCGCGACCGGCAGTGCACGACGACGACCGACAACAGCGTGTGCTCGAATGTCCAGCAAAACGACTGGGACTTCACGAAGTTCACCACCCGGTTCGCCGGCGCGACCCCGCCGCAGACCACTCCGCCGACGAGCCCGACCAGTCCGACCAGCAATCCCCCGGGCACCTGTTCGGCACCGGAATGGCAGAAAACGCAGGTCTACACCGGCGGCACCGTAGTCGCGCACAACAGCCATAAATGGACCGCCAAATGGTGGACCCAGGGCGAGGAACCCGGCACGACCGGCCAGTGGGGCGTCTGGACCGACAACGGAGGCTGCTGATTTCCCGATCGGGCGTTGCGACGCGGATTCCTCGCCGCAGCGCCCGATCCGTCGGTCGCGGTGAGGAATCAGGGACGAACGCCGGGCAGGTGCGTATTCGCCCGGCGGACTTCCGAGGCCAACGCCGGCACCTCGATCACCCGCCGTCCAGCGGCGACCAGCCGCTCGACCCCTTCGGCCTCGACGAACAACGACGGTTCCCGCCAGGCCATCACCACCCGCGGAATGGCCGTTTCGAGGATCAGCTGCGTGCAGCTTTTGGGGTGGGACGCGCGATCGCTGCACGGTTCGAGCGAGCTGTACATGGTCGCGTCGGCGAGGCGCGGGTCGCGCGGATCGAGCTTCGCCAGCGCGGATTCTTCCGCGTGATTGTGCGGGTCGCCCTCGCCCGAATGCCCCGTGGCGAGCACTGTCCCGTCCGGCAACCCGACGACCGCGCCGACCCGAAACGTCGAACTCGGCGGACACTCGTCGGCAAGCTCGATGGCTTGGCGCAACCGCAGCAGATCGAGCGACGACGGTTCAGCCGCCGCGCGATACCGAAGCACCGCGACGTCCCCGAGCCGCCGCACTTCCGTCAATTCCAGCGGTCGCGGAAACGCCCCCGGCCCGAGAAACCGCGGCGCGCGCGGGTCGCCGACCATCACCGACGCGACCGCGAGCCGGAGTTCGTCGGCGAGCCCGGCGTCGAGGAACTGCGTGTGCACCGCCCCGCCGCCCTCGACGAGCAACGTCCGGATCCCCCGCGCACCGAGGTCGTCCAGAACACGCCCAAGCTGCGGCGGACTGCCGACGTCCACCACCGTCGCGACCGCGCTCAGGCTCTCCGCGCTGCCCCGCGGCGCGTAGACGAGCTTCTCGGTGTCGCCGACGGTGAAGAACCGTGACGCCGGATCCAGCTTGCCGCTGCTCGTGACCGTCACTTTGACCGGCTGCTCCGGCCGCCCCGCCGCGACGCGCTCGCGGCGCAGTCCGGCGGAGCGCACGAGGAGGCGCGGGTTGTCGGCCCGCACCGTGCCCGCGCCGACGAGGATCGCGTCGGCCTCGGCACGGAGCCGGTCGACCTCCGCGAAGTCGTCCTCGTTGGACAGGATCAGGCGCGTGCTGCCGGCGTCGTCGAGGTAGCCGTCCAGCGATTGCGCCGCGGACAGCAGGACGTGCGGCCGCCCGGTCATCGTGCCCATCCGCTCATCGTGCTCCGGCCAGGTCAGGCAGGCACCACGGCGTACTGGCGGACGTACAGGTCGGTGTAGGTCACCGGTCCGCGCGGACCCGGCACCCGGTCGAGGTTGATGCCGGTTTCGGGCACCGCGAGCAGCTTGAAGCCGTCCAGCAGCCGGGTCGGCGCGTTCCAGAACACGCCGGTGCCGGTGTAGCCGTCGAAGAACTGCTCCGCGGCCGCCGGGTTCTCGGTCGCGATCCCCGCGGCCAGCCCGGACGTGCGCTCGTTCGCGATCTCGACCGCGTCGACGAGCCCGCCGACCTTCTCCACGGTGACGGTCGCCTCCCGCTCGGAGTCCAGCGCCCACTCGTAGCCGATCGGATGCTCGTGCGGCGCGAGCGAAGGCGTGACACCCCGCTCGGCCAGCGCCGACTCGATCTGCGGCCACACCGTGTCGTGCACGTCCTCGTGGATCAGCAGCAGGTTCAGCCGATTGCAGACGCCAAGCCGGTCGAGGCTCGAGAACACGAGGTCACGGACCTTGCCCGCATCCGCCGCGGCGTCGACGTACAGCACCCCGCCGCCGTCGGCATGCGCCAACGTGCCCACCCCGTGCACGGCGGCCTCGGTCGCCAGCGCGCGCGTGCTGTCGCCGCTGCCGCGCAGGATGACGAGCGGCACGAGCCCAGGCAACCGAACCAGCGCCGACGCCGCCTCCCGCTCAACGCGCGGCACCAACTGCATGACGTCCGGGTTGATCCCGGCAGCCTCGAGCGCGGGCGCGATCACGACGTCCCGCAACCGCTGCGCCGACCCCAGCGCCGCCGACCCGGTCCGCAGCACGCCGCCGTTGCGCGACTTGACCAACTGCGACGCCACATCGACGGTCACGTTCGGCCGCGCCTCGTAGTTCGCGCCGATGACACCCACCGGACGCCGCCGCTCGACCAGCCGCAGCCCACCGTCCAACGTGGACACAGGGACGGACCGCTCCTGGTGCGGAGCGCCGGCCAGCAGCCGCAGTTGTGCGGCCATCCCGTCGAGCCGCTCGGGCGTGATGGTGAGCCGATCGAGCAGACCGGCGCTCATCCCGTCAGCCGTAGCCTTGGCAACGTCGGCACGGTTGGCCTCAAGCACCTCGTCCCGGTGCTCGACGAGCCGCTCCGCCATCCCGACGAGCGCCGCATCCACCGCATCGTCCCCGGCGGCAGCCAACGACGGCGCAGCCGCCTTCGCCGCCCGCGCACACTCCTCGACGGCCTTCGCGACCTCGTCCATCGCCTGTCTCCCTCCGGCGGCTCAGCAGACGTCCAGTCTGCCGTACCGCCCACATGGGGAGACGACGGGCTCAGCCCTCGGGACGCTCCCGGCGCCAGTCGCCTGGTGGACAACATGGTCGACAACGCCGCCGCTCACGACCGCCGCGTCCCTGCCCGCGGCCTCTCGCCGTGGCCCCGGGGCGCGCCGCTGCCGCCACCTGCGCTGCTTGGGTGCAGCCGGTGCTCCGACCCGCGATCGCTTCGCCGCGCCGCCACGCGGTCACGGGGTCACGGGGTCACGCCGTCCGCCGCCGCGATTCCCGCCCAGCCCGCCAACCGCCGCGAACTCCCGCGACGGTCCGTCCTAGCAGGCAAGCGACGGCCGCTACGCCGAGCGACTGCCCGAGGAACTGCAGCAGACCCCGCAACCACGACACCAGCACCACCAGCAGCGGCCACTGCCGAAGTGTGTCCACAGCACCCAGGACAGAGCCCAGCTCCGCACGACGTCAACCTGCGCCACCCTGAGCCAACTGCGTCAACCGCGTCAACCGCGTCAACCGCGTCAACCGACGCAGCCCAGCAGCTAGCCGTCCGCACCAGCCCACGGCGACGGCCACGGCCACAGTGCCACTCGCCGCAGCGCGACCGCGCGGCCCTCCACGCCACCTCAACATCCGGGCCGCCAGCCGCACAGTCCACAGCCACCCGCGCCACCGCACCTCGATGCCCAAGGCAAGCAACCCGCACAGCCCCACGGCCAACCGCTCCACCACAGCTGAGCACGCACGACGTCAGCCCACGCAGCCCAACCACTGGCAGCGCAGCACCTCGACGCCCACGGACGTCACCGCCGAGCCACCGACCTGCTCCACCGCAACCCAGCGGCCCCACGCAGTCACCCCACGCGACCCCGGCGACAGTCCGCGTCAGCGCACCGCACGCCAGAACCGCAGCGGCAACATCACAGCCCCAACGGCTGAAGCAACCACAGCCCGCCCGCGATGACGCAGCTCACCGTGAGCACGCCGAACACCAGCACCCACAACACCGCGGGCACGGCGGTCAACCGGCTCAGCTGATCGGCGTCGGAGTCCCGCGCCTGGCCACGTCGCCGTTTGAGCTGAAGCTCCACCACCGGCCGGACCCCGCCGAACAGCAAGAACCACGTCAGCAGATACACGAACGGCGCCTGCACCACCTTCGGCGCGACCAGAGCCACGAGCCCAAGCACGACGGCGCTCGCCACCACCGTGAACACGCCGTAAGCGTTGCGCACCATGATCAGCACACCCAGCAGCAGCAACGCGACCAGCACGAGCACCGAGGTGATGAGGTCGGCCCCGACCAGGCTCGCGAACAGCAGCCCCAAGACCGACGGCGCGACGTATCCGGCCAAGGCCGTGAACGCCATCCCCGGCCCCTCGGGCTTGCCGCGCGACACGGTGACCCCGGAGGTGTCCGAGTGCAGCCGGATCGACCGCAGCCGCCGTCCGACCGTCACCGCCGCCAGCGCGTGGCCGGCCTCGTGCACGATCGTGATGACGTTGCGGGCGAACCGCCACGGCGTTCCGCCGGCGAGCACCACCAGCAAGGCGATACCGCCGGTGACCAACGTGATGACGCTCGGCGTATTCGCCTGTTCCAGCGCCGCACCGACTGTCCCAGTGCCCGCTGCCATGGCCGCACCGGAGATTTCTCCGGCACCCGGTCGAGCACTGAGCACAGTCGAGACGGCGAGTACAGGCGTAGTCACGCGGACACCTCACCACAGGCCCTATTTGGCCCCTGTGAGTGCCCAGGCAACGACCGTCGGCCGCGATTCGGTATGGACGGCGGCCTCACTCCATAACGTCTCCCTCCTGTCGATCCGCGACTTCAGCAACCGCTCAGTCCGCCACCTCCCCGGACACCGCCGTCCGCAACCGATCGAGCCGGAAGAGATGCGCGACCCACGACCGATACGGCCACCAGTCCTCAGTCAGCGGTTCGAGCTCGTCCGGCGGTGTGTCGGGAGGCAACGCGTACTCCGCGCACAGAATCTGGTGAAGCTGGGTGTCCAGCCGCGGGAAGAGATCGGGATGTCCCGCGCCGTGCAGCAGGATCTGCTCGGCGGAGAACGCTCCGATGCCCGGAATCGCGCACAGCCGCGTCATCGCGTCGGGGATCGACAGAGCCAGCAGCTCTTCGGTGTCCAGGCGGCCGTCAGTTGCCGCCCGGGCGACAGCCCGAAGGCGTGCGAGCCGGAACGGTCCCACCGACGGTTCGTCATCCAATTCGGCCAGAATTTGCGGGGTGGGAAAGGAAAATGGCCCATCGTCGCCCACCTGACGGCCGTGTCGCACTGCGAGCTGTTCCCGCAACCGCATCGCCTGCCGGGCGCGCATTCCTTGGGTGAGCACGGCCCAGCAGGCTGCTTCGTACGGCGACGAGTACAGCACTGGGCGCGCTCCGCTGTGGCGAGCCTGCAGCCGCCGGACCACGGAGTCGCGGCTCGCGACCTCGGCGAAACCGGATTCGTCGACGTCGAGCGAGAGCATCCGGCTCACCTGCGCGACCACTCGCGAGGCAATCTCCACCGGCGCCGCCACGCCGACTTCGACCGTGCCCGGGGATCTCTGCCGGATCGCGGCCCCGGCGTGCGTCCAGGTCCCTTCCACCGGGAACGCCAGCCGCAGCACGCCCGGTTCGGCCGCGAAGGATCCCGCCGGGCCCGCCCCGGCGAGCCACTGCGACGCGGCGCTCAGGTCGAAGTCCCCGTGCACGGCGATTTCGCCGGTGGGCAGGTCGATCGGACGCAGGATCGGTGCGGTCATCAGACAGTCCTCCTCGCTGGTCTCCGCGGGTCGGAGACCGTGCGGACGACGTTAGGAACAGGCACCGACAATGCCGGGCCTCGAACGCTTGATCGGGCCGATCTTCACTCGAACGAGTTAGCCGCCGATGCCGCATACTGCCGGTATCCCCACCGAGAGGACTTCCGTGCCCCACCACAGCACCCAGCAGCGGCTCACCGACCTGCTCAGCGAGTCGGCCACGACAGTCGACGGCTTCCTCGACACACTCGGCGACGCTGCCCAGGCCGGCCCGCCCACCGGGCTCACTCAGCGGCTCATGCGCACCACGCTGCTGCCACAGGTCTACGAACGCTATTGGCGGCCGGTGCTCGGCCGCGTCCTCAAAGGCCCCAGCGGCCCGAGCATGGCCAACGAGGTCGCGCTGGCCGCCGAACGGCTCGCGCTGCAGCCAGGTCAGGTCGTGCTCGACGTCGCGTGCGGGACTGGCCGGTTCACGCGCGCGTTCGGCGACGCGGTGGGACCGGACGGGCTTGCGATCGGCTTGGACGGCGCACGCAGCATGCTTTCGCGCGCGGTCGAAGAAACTGATTCGCCGACCGTGACTTACCTTCGCGCCGACGCGGTCGAGCCGCCGCTGCTTTCGTCCATTGTGGACGCTATCTGCTGTTTCGCCGCCCTGCACATGTTCGCCGAGCCGGAACGCGCGCTTGATTCGTTCACCCGGATTCTGCGTCCCGGCGGCCGGATCGTCCTGCTCACGAGCGCTCGCCGCGACTGCCAGGTGACCCGGATCGCCGACACCGCAGGAGGAATCGTCAGCGGGCAACGCATGTTCGACCGCGGGGAGATCGCGGCCAGCCTGCGCGGGCGCGGCTTCGACGAGGTGCGCGAGCAGTACTTCGGGGTCGCCCAACTCGTCTCCGGTCGGCTGTCCGACGTGCAGTGATCCATTTTTGTCGGGGTTCGGAGATAGCATTCTCCGCATGACCCACGCCGCACCTGTCCCGCCCGACGACAGCCACCTCCGTTCCCTCATCGAAGCCACCGCCGAAGCCGTGGCCGCAGCTGAACCGCTCGGCTCCGACCACGCCGGAGCGGACGCGGAAACCCGTGCTGCGGTTGAAGAAGAAGTGCGCGCGCGAGCCAGCGAACTCGTCGCGCTCAGCCAGGATCTGCACGCGCATCCGGAGGAAGGGTTCGCCGAACACCGGTCAGTCGGCGCGCTCGCCGAATTGCTGCGCGCGCACGGACACGAGGTAACCGTCGGGCTCGGCGGGCTGGATACCGCGTTGCGCACCGGAACTCCGGGCAACGGCGGGCCGCACATCGCAGTCCTGTCCGAGTATGACGCTCTGCCCGGTTTGGGACATGGCTGCGGGCACAACGTTATTTGCACTGCCGGAGCCGGCGGATTCCTCGGCGCGGCGGCAGTGGCCGAACAACTCGGCGGGCGCGTGTCGCTGGTGGGCACTCCCGCGGAAGAAGGCGGTGGCGGCAAGGAAACGCTCGCGCGGGCCGGGATCTTCGACGATGTCGACGCGGTGATCATGCTGCATCCGTTCAGCCACGACATCGCACTGCACCCGTTCCTCGGCAGGCGACAACTGGAGATGGTGTTCCACGGCATCGGCGCACATGCTTCGGCTCAGCCGTTCATGGGACGCAACGCCCTCGACGCTGCGGTGGCGGCCTACCAAGGTGTCTCCGCGCTGCGGCAACAGTTGCCGTCGAGCGACCGAGTGCACGGCATCTTCACCGACGGCGGCGCACGGCCGAATGTGATTCCCGCCCGGGCGGCTCTGTTGTTCTATCTCCGGTCGGCGAATCCGGAGACGCTGCGCGACCTGGCCGACCGGATGACCGCGATCGCCCACGGCGCGGCCGAAATGACGGGCTGCGGGGTGGAACTGCACTGGGACGCGCAGCCGGCATACCTACCGATCCGGTTCAACACCACACTGGCCGGACGGTGGTCGGTCAATCAGCAGAGCACCGGGCGGAAGCCGCTGCCGCCGGGCATCGTGCCGGAGTTCCTGACCGGGAGCACCGATCTCGGAAACTTGTCGTTCCGCATGCCCGCGCTGCATCCGATGATCGCGGTGTCCGGGCCGACGGTCGCGTTGCACACCAAGGAATTCGCCGAGGCTGCCGGGTCGCCGACGGGTGATCAAGCGGTCGTCGACGGTGCACTGGGTCTAGCGCTGACGGCCGCCGACTATCTCGCCGACGCGGGCCTTCGCAAAGCCGTGCACGACGAGTTCGAGGCATCGGGAGGGGCGTTGGACGTGCCGAGTTTCTTTGACTGACGCCTGGCGGGACAGACGGAGAACGTAGGGATGACGATGGGCCGCAAGGCTGGAGAGGAGGTGCAACGGCCGGTTTGACGGGTTGGGCTGGAGCTTTTCGCGGATTGGGCTGACTCTGTGACGGTCGCGGTGGCGATCGCTGCTGGGTTCGTGACGGCACGGCACGGCACGGCACGGCACGGCACGGCACGGCACGGCACGGCACGGCACGGCACGGCACGGCACGGCACGGCACGGCACGGCACGGCACGGCT
>NZ_JBHZAG010000001.1:152296-183945 GCF_042754125.1 Amycolatopsis sp. NPDC059235 | reverse complement strand
ACGGACGAGGATGCTCTTCCCAGCTGAGACCGGCTGAGAATTCTCAGCTGATTCTTCTCAGGAAAGCCTGAGGGTTTTCCACAGGCTGCTCATAAGCACGGGCGCGAGTCTGGGTTCATGACCGAGAACGAGAGCCGCCCCGGCCCCGCTGCCCCCGGTGGGCGCCAGCCGCACCAGAGCAGTGAGCAGTACCGCCAGTACCGGGCCGGGTCGAATCCGTTCGATGCCAACGCGGAGATGCCGCGTGGTGCTCAGCCCGTTCCGGCGATGCCGCAGCAGGGCGCGCAGCAAAGGCCGTCGGCGATCGATGGTGCACAGCCAGCGGCGGAGGGACCCGCGTGGCAACCGGTGCCGGGCAACGCGCAGACGCGCCTCAGTGTCACGGCGGGTCGGCCGGGTGCTGGCGAGCCGGTCGGGCCGAACAGCGCCCGGCAGCCTCAAGGAGCCGAACTGAGCGCTGCCCAGCGATCCCAGCCGGACGCCGCACGCCAATCCCAGCCGACCGCCGCCCAACAGTCCGGGCCGAACACCGCGCCCCCACCAAACCAGCACACTGCGCAGCACCAGCCCGGCACCCCGCACTACGGCCCGATGCCACAGCCCGCGCAGCCGCCCGCCGCTCTGGCGGGTCCGCGGAAGCGGCCCGGCCGCATGGCCGTCCTCGTCGGAGCCACCGCGCTGGCCGCAGCGCTCCTCGGTGGCGGTGCGGGTGCGGCGATTGTCGGGCTGAGCGGCGGTTCCAGCGGGTCCTCGACCACCGCGTCGTCTGCCGCCACTGGGCAGACCATCAGCAACACCACGGGTTCTGGGGACGTCAGCACCGTCGCGGCGAAGGTCGTGCCCAGTGTCGTTCAGGTCAACGTCACGACTGGGCGCGGCACGGCGATCGGGTCGGGCGTCATCCTCACCGCTGACGGCCGGATCCTCACCAACGCGCACGTCGTTCAGGGGGCGCAGACCGTCGCGGTCACCACGTCGGACGGCAAGAAGTACCAGGCCAATGTCGTCGGCTCGGACACCAAGAGCGACATCGCGGTGCTGCAGGCGCAGGGTGCGAGCGGACTCGCCCCTGCGACGCTCGGCGATTCGGGCAAGCTCGCCGTCGGGCAGCAGGTCATCGCGATCGGGTCGCCGGGCGGGCTGCAGAACACCGTCACCACCGGCATCGTCAGTGCGCTCAACCGGCCGCTGTCCGACGTCGGAGGCGGCGACGATCAGCAGAACTCGCCCTTCAACAGGCAGACCTCGAACGTCACCTCCGGCCCCAGCTACACCGCGATCCAGACCGACGCCTCGATCAACCAGGGCAACTCGGGCGGCGCGCTTGTCGACAGCCAGGGCCGGGTGATCGGCATCAACTCCGCGCTCTACAGCCCGAACTCCTCAGCGGGCAGCGTCGGGATCGGGTTCGCCATCCCGATCAACGACGCCAAGAAGATCGTCGACCAGATCGTGAACGGCTGACCGAAACTCCGGAGGCGGACCGCGGTCGGGGCGGCCCGCCTTCGCTCCTCACTCGGGACGGTGAGGAAACCTGGCCGCTCTCTCCGGGAATTCGGGGCCTGGAGAGAGCGGCTTTTTTACGCGCCCGGCAACTCGTAGACCAGCGTGAACGTGTGCTTGCCCGCGTCGTCGACGGCGATCTCGGCCGAACCGGAGATGCCAGCCAGCTCGTCCGTGCCCGAGCCGGGAAGCAGGACCAGCGACAGCCCCTCGTCCCCGGCCGTGTGCCGGAGGACGAAGCTTCCCTTTCGCCCGTCGACGGAGCCGGTGAAGCGCTCGAAGGCGACGTACGCGCGCGAAGTCTCGTTCGACGCCGTCAGCATCTCGACCCGGCTGGTCCCCTCGACCGCCCCGGTGAACGTCTTCTCGATCAGCACCTGCGCGAACGCCGTGCCACCAGCCTCGTCCTGCGCCTGCGGTTCCCATTTGTCCAGTTCGAACGCGGCGACGGCGGTACTGGTCATGCTGCTGCTCCTCTTCCGGAAACTCGATCAGGAACAGTCAACCGCGGATACCTGCCATCTCCTGTCAGGTATCTCAGCGCCGCCGGTTGCCGAACAGCCCGCGCGAGAACTCCCGTCCGAGCGAACTCGCCGCCGAGCGCATGAACGACTTCACCGCCGGGTTGCTCAACACCTGCGAGATCATCCCCGGCTCCTCCTTCTCCTGCTTGGGCGCAGCTGGCGCTTCAGGTTCGGCAGCCGGCGCGGAAGGCTCGGCCGGGGTGGCTTTGGCCGTCAACTTCTCGTACGCCGACTCCCGGTCGATCGTCTCCCCGTACTTCGCGTTCAGCTCCGACGACGTGACCGCCGCGCGGATCGCGTCCGCCCCGATCGACCCCATCTTCGACCGCGGCGCGCGCAACCGCGTCCACGCGACCGGCGTCGGCGCCCCGCGTTCGGACAGCACGGTGACGATCGCCTCGCCGATGCCCAGCGACGTCAACGCCGTCTCGAGGTCGTAGTGCGGCGACTTCGGATACGTCTTCACCGTGCGCGCCAACGCCTTCTGGTCGTCCGGAGTGAACGCGCGCAACGCGTGCTGCACCCGCGCGCCGAGCTGGGACAGCACGTTGTTCGGGATGTCGGTCGGCAGCTGCGTGCAGAAGAACACGCCGACGCCCTTCGACCGGATGAGCTTCACCGTCTGCTCGATCCGCTCCAGGAACGCCTTAGATGCTCCGGAGAACAGCAGATGCGCCTCGTCGAAGAAGAACACCAGCTTCGGCTGGTCGAGGTCGCCTTCCTCGGGCAACTCCTCGAACAGCTCGGCCAGCAGCCACATCAGAAAGGTCGAGAAGAGCGCCGGTTTAGACTGCAGGTTGTCCAGCTCCAGCAACGTGATGACGCCCTTGCCGTCCTGCTGGCGCATCAGATCGTGGACGTCCAGCTCGGGCTCGCCGAAGAACTCCTCGCCGCCCTGTGCCTCCAGATTGGACAGTGCACGCAGGATCACGCCCGCCGTCGCCGCCGACACCCCGCCGATGCCCTTGAGGTCTTCCTTGCCCTCGTCGCTGGTCAGATGCGTGATGACCGACCGCAGGTCCTTGGTGTCCAGCAAGGCGAGACCGCGCTGGTCGGCCCAGTGGAAAATCAGGCCGAGCGTCGATTCCTGCGTCTCGTTCAGCCCCAGCACCTTCGACAGCAGCACCGGCCCGAAGCTCGTGATCGTCGCGCGCACCGGGATCCCCGTGCCGCTGGTGCCCAGCGACAGGAACTGCACCGGACCCCCGGCTGGTGCCCAGTCGTCGCCCAGCTCCGCAGACCGTTTCGCGGTGCGGTCGCTCGCCTCGCCGGGCGCGGACAGCCCGGACAGGTCGCCCTTGACGTCGGCGAGCACCACCGGAACCCCGGCCGCGGACAGCTGTTCGGAGATCAACTGGAGCGTCTTGGTCTTGCCGGTGCCGGTCGCGCCCGCGACCAGGCCGTGCCGGTTCAACGTCGCCAGCGGCAGCCGGACCGCGGCCGACGCTTCCGTCTTCCCGTCGATCACCACCGCGCCCAGCTCGACGGCCGCCCCGTCGCTGACGTATCCCTGCGCGATCTCCGCCGCTGGTCCCGACGCTTGCTCGGCCACTGGCCGCACCTCGTTCCGAGTCCGAAATCACACCTCGTTGCACTGGCTGACCGAGCGTAACGCGCCGGAAGCCCAGGTGACGCCGCTGATATCCCCGTGTCGGGTTAGGGTGGTGCGGGTGAACGACCATCTTGTCTGGATCGACTGCGAGATGACGGGGCTCGACCTCGGCAAGGACGCGTTGATCGAAATAGCCGCGCTGGTGACCGACGCCGACCTGAACGTGCTGGGCGAGGGCGTCGACATCGTCATCCACGCCGACGACGCCGAGCTCGACGGCATGCCGCAGGTCGTCCACGACATGCACGCCAAGTCCGGCCTCACCGAAGAAGTCCGCGCCTCGACGACCACGCTGGCCGAGGCCGAGCAGCGCGTGCTGGAGTACATCCGCGAATGGGTGCCGGACCCGGCCAGCGCGCCGCTCGCCGGCAACTCGATCGCCACCGACCGCGGCTTCATCGCCCGCGACATGCCGGCGCTCGACAGCCACCTGCACTACCGGATGGTCGACGTGTCGTCGGTCAAGGAGCTCGTGCGCCGCTGGTACCCGCGGATCTACTACGCCAAGCCGGAGAAAGGCCTGGCCCACCGCGCGCTCGCGGACATCAAGGAGTCCGTCGGCGAACTCGAGTACTACCGCGCGATCGCCTTCGTCCCCCAGCCCGGTCCGACGAGCGACGAGGCCAAAGCCGCCGCCGCCGAAGTGCTGGAACGCCACCGAGGGTGACCCCCTGAAAAGCGCTCGCGGGCACCCGCTAGGATTGCTTCCAGCAAGGCGATCGCGAGATCTTTTTGCCAGATGGTGGCTATAGCTCAGCTGGTAGAGCACCTGGTTGTGGTCCAGGAGGTCGCGGGTTCGAGCCCCGTTAGCCACCCTTGCACCCCGGCTTCACCGAGATCCTTTTTCGGAGAAGCCGGGGTTTTGTCATTTTCGGGGTACGGTGGCAGTGCGGGTGTCGCGCAGGTCACTGCGTTGTCTCGCCTTACCCAGCTGCCGCCGGGTTGGCCGCTGCTGGCCGAGTTCACGGTGGGTCACCGCCGCTGACCAGGGCGATTGCCCCGGCGGACCGAAAAGGGGACCCCCCTGGAACGGGGCCTGAACGCCCTGCTAATCTTTTCCACGTCGCCGAGGGAAACCACAGCGGCGGGAAGCACCAAGCGCCATTAGCTCAATTGGCAGAGCAGCTGGCTCTTAACCAGCGGGTTCGGGGTTCGAGTCCCTGATGGCGCACCCTCACTCCCCAGGTTATCGGAAACGTTAACCTGGGGTTTTTGGTTTTCTGGAGGGATTTCTTCCGGTTCCGGACTGTCCATTGTGGTCGTTGGCGAGCCCGAGGCGAGCCCGAGACTTCGCGCCGACTTCCGGGGGATGATCGCCGCTGTCGCTTCCGCTGCCGCGAACGCCACTTGCGGCAGGACGGTCGTGTAGGTGTTGGACGTGATTGTGATCGAAGAATGCCGCAGCATCCGCTGCACCACCTTCATCTCCACCCCTGCAGCGAGCGCCAGTGTCGCCGCACCGTGGCGCAGATCGTGCAACCGGATCGGCGGCAACCCGGCCAGACGGCACAGCTCGTAGAACACGTCGGTCACAGACGCGGGATGCAAAGGACTGCCGTCCCATTGCGTGAAGGCCAGGTCATGTTCCTTCCACCGCGAACCGAGACGCGCCCGCTCAGCGTCCTGCACGGCCAGATGCCGTGCCAGCACCAGGGCGGTGTCCTGGTCGATCGCGACCGCGTTCACCGACTCGTCCGTCTTCGGCGGAGTCTCGCCGGTCTCCCAGCCCCACTGCACGATCTGGTTCGACACCCGCACCTCACCGGCGGCGAGATGGATATCCGAGCGCCGCTGCCCGCACGCCTCGCCCCGCCGCAACCCGATATGCGCGATCAGATGAAACAACGGATACAAAGGATGGTTGACCGCCACGTCGAGAAAACGGCCCGTCTGCTCCGGCGTCCAGACCATCACCGGACATGGAATCTTCCCCGTCCGCCGCCACTGCAGCACCCGCTCCGGCGTCCACACCAACGGCGTCCACCGTGCCTTCGCGGGAAGCTCCACCAACGACGCCACGTTCACCACCAACAGACCCTCCTTGGCCGGACGGTTCAGGCACGTCTTCAAGGTCCCGTTGATCCGGTGGATCGACGTGGGCCCGACCGGCCGCTGCCACTTCACCGCCGCGACCTTCCGCGGATCACCGCTCTCTCGGTAGACCGCGATCAGCTCGTTGTGCTCCTCGATCGCGTCGTACATCGCGTCCAGATGCCGCACCCGCAGCTTCCGCCGCCGCACCTGTCCCAGATGCGACCCCAGATACAACCGCACATGCGACTCGTAGGACCGGTAGGTGTTGCGCGAGACCTTTCCATGCTTCGCCGCCAGGAACCCCGCGAACTCCTCGGCCATCAACGGGTCGTCGGTCACGTCCGCGCCCGCCCGGACGAGGCGTCGCATCTCGTCGATGTCCGGGAACTTCTCGCGATGGGCGAACGCCGCGGCGATCACGTCGCCGATGTCGCGCCGCAGCTCGGCGTCGTCCTCGTCCGCGATCGCCAGCAACCCGCGCACATGCTCCAGCTGGCTCTCCGCCGCAGCGGCCGAGTCGAACCCGCGGCGTCGTCGCGGACGCCGCTGCCCCGCCACGTCAGGCGGAAGCTCGACCCGGAAACCCCATTGGCCGTGCTTGTAGTTCTTCAGCTTCGGACACGCGCTGCCCAACGGTTTCCTGTTCTCGTCCCGGCAATTGCACGTCCGGTACACCGACCCCTCGGTCACCGCACACCATCCCCTCGTCGCAAGGTCTCCTGTGGAACCAGCGGATCTGATCGCTGGGGAGAACATGCTCGCGCTGCGACCACCCCTCGGGGAAGCCCGAGCTGCAGTCGGATCACCCGAACCGGCGAACCGGCCCCGCGGGCGAACCTGTTACGTCGTCGGCGGTTCCAGACCGAGAACCCCCAACAACCCCGCCGTCGGGACCCTCCATCCTGTTCCCGCTCGCAGGACCGGGCACGGGAAATCCCCGGTGCGCGCGAGCGCGTAGGCCGTCGTCCGCCCGATTCGCAACGCCCGCGCAGCTGTCATCAGATCCACCACCGCCGGCAACGACGCCACCTCCGCCACCGTCATCGGCGCCGGCTCCTGCGCGGTCACGACGCCGCCGCTTCCGCGAGCCGCTTCCGCGCCAGACCAGCGCACGCAGGATCCAGATCCACGCCGACGAACGAACACCCGTGCTCCAACGCCGCAATGCCCGTCGTTCCGCTGCCGCAGAACGGATCCAGCACCACTCCCCCGCGCGGACACCCCAAACGCACGCAACGCCGCGCGATCTCCAACGTCCCCGCCGCCGGATGCCCCGTGCCCGAACGCCCCGCTGGCACCCGCCACACATCCGACCCGACCTCGTCGGCATCAGACTCCGGCGCGAACCAATGCTCTGGTGACCGGGTCAGCAGGAACACCGTCTCGTAACGCTGCGCGAGCCGGTCCCGCACGCTCTCCGGCCGCGCGTTCGGCTTCTCCCACACCACCGCGTTCCGCACCAGCCACCCCCGCTCCTGCAACGCCAACGCCACCCGCCACGGCACCCCCACCAGATCCTTGCGGCGAAACGCCGACTGCGGCGGCCGATGCACCCCGTACCCGCTCGCCGCCCGCGCCGCCGCCGTCCTCGCCACCGACCCGTGCGCCACGTAATTCCCCCACGACCCGCCGAAACAATCCCCCAGATTCAGCCACACCGTCCCGCCCGGCCGCAGCACCCTCGACACCCGATCGAACACCTCGACCAGACGCGCCACATAAAAATCCACAGTGGACTCCGCCCCGAACTGGCCCGCGACCCGATAGTCCCGCAGGCCCCAATACGGCGGCGACGTCACCACGCAATCCACCGAACCGCGCGGCATCCCCGCCACCACCTCCACAGCGTCCCCCACGCACACCTGCAACGAACCGCTCATCGCTCGCGCTGCCGCCAGCCCACGACTGCCCGCCTGCCCTGTGCGACAAGAGGACTTGGCATTCTCAGGCGACGCGCCGCGAACAACGGCATCCCCACGCTGACCGGCGAGCGCGATGCCTTTGTCCGTCATCGCGTCCCTCCCTCGTCGTGGCCAGCGTTGGCGATGCGCCGGAGTGCTAGCTCGTGGTAGGCGGGATTGGTGTCGATGCCGGTGAAACGCCGGCCGAGTGCGCGAGCGGCGACACCGGTGGTGCCGCTGCCGCTGAACGAGTCGAGGACATGACCGCCGGGCGGGCATCCGACCGCGATGCAGCGCCGCGGGATCTCCACCGGCGAGGGTGCGGGATGCCAGGTGCGGGTGCGGTCGGGCGGGATGGTCCACACGTTGCCGGGATTGCGGCCACGTTGCCCGTCGGCCGGGGTGCGAGGCCAGGTTCCGCGAGAGGTGTTCGGCTTGGTGCCGCCGGGATGGGCGCGGCGGGACAGGGCGCGGTCGCCGGGGCAGGGCTGCCGGATCGCGTCGAGGTCGAAGTAGTAGTCCGGCTGCGTGACGAACAGGAAGAGCATCTCGTGCCGGGTCGCGAGCCGATCGGAGATGGGCGTGGCGTGGGGTTTGTTCCAGACGATCGCCGACCGCAAGATCCACCCGTCGTCCTGCAGCACGAACGCCAGCCGCCACGGCATGCCGAGCAGATTCTTGTGCGGCACGTCCGCTCGCGACCGGTAATGCGGCTGCCCCGTCTGGCCGGGAGCGCTGCACCAGTAGCCGTCGGAATTGGTCGAGTAGCTGTCACCCAGGTTGATCCACACCGTGGCCCGCGGGGCGAGGACCCTGCGGGCAGCGGCGAACACCCCGCGCAGGGTCTCGATGTAGTCGTCCGCGGTCGGTTCGAGCCCGATCTGTGGGTGCTCGCGCCAGGCCCCACAGTCTCGGCAGTGCCACCGCCTGGCATCCGCATCGCGGAGACTGGCGGGCCGGTGGCGGCAGCCGGACCGGCCGCCGGACCAGGTGTCGGGTGCGTAGTCGCGCAGCCGCCAGTAGGGCGGGCTGGTGACCAGACAGTCCACCGAATCCTCAGGAAGCTTCCGGATCGCGGCTTCCGCGTCAGCAGTCACCAGCGTGACAGCGTCGTCCCCCGCGGCGCTTGCAACGACGGTAGTCATGCGGCCCTGCCGGTGTCCTGGGCGGACAGGCCAAGACGGCGCAAGCCGATGGCGTGGAACTCCGAGTTGAGGTCGATGCCGAGGTAGGAGCGGCCGAGCTGACGCGCGGCCAGGCCGGTGGTCGCGGCACCGCTGAACGGGTCGAGCACCCTACCGCCGGCGGGGCATCCGGCGGCGATGCAGCGCAGCGGGATGTCGACCGGGAACGCAGCGAAGTGCGCCTCCCGCAACGGGCGGGTGGGAATCGACCAGACGTCACCCGGATTCTTGCCACGAGCATGCGCCGCGGTGTGCCGCACCCCGGTCGGGCGCAACGCGTCCCCCGGTTTTTTCCCGGCGAACGGCTCGGTATTCCGGTATTTGCCGTACACGCTATGTCCGCGGCGGCGCGCGGTCGCGCCGATCCCGCCGTAGCGGCCCTTGTTCGCGCCGCCGATCACGCTGCCCGCTGTGAGGGCTTCCGGGTATGCGCGTGGTTCGCGGATCGGGTCGAGGTCGAAGAAATACTTCTGCTGTTTGGTCAGCAGGAACAGCATCTCGTACCGGTTCGAAAGCCGGTCGCGCACAGATTCGGGCATGGCGTTGGGTTTGTGCCACACGATCGCATTGCGCAGAATCCAGCCGTCGGCCTGCAGTGCGAACGCGACCCGCCACGGCATGCCGACCAGGTTCTTCCGCGGCAGGCTCCGGGTGCGCGCCACTCCGGCCCGGCGCACCGATTCCCGCAGCAGTGCCGCCGCGCTGCGACCGGCCAGGGTGCTCGTACGCATCGGAGCACCGGTGCGGCCGGGCGGTTCGGCAGAATACGAGTCCCCCAGATTCAGCCAGACCGTGCCGGTGTCGGACAGGACACGGTGCAGCTGCGCGAAGACCTGCCGCAGCCGGTCGACGTAGTCCTGCGGGGTCGCCTCCAGGCCATGCTGATCGTCCTCCCGGCAGGCGCCGCACCGACTGCAGCGATGCGGCGCGCCACCGCGATGCGCCGCCGACGCGGGAGAGACGAGACCGGGCTGTATGGACTGGGGAATGTTGCCGCCGCGTCCGGTCGCGGCCAGGTGCGCGCAGCCGGGATCTCCGCCGACCCAGCTCCCGGTCCCGTAGTCGCGCAGCCCCCAGTACGGCGGACTCGTGACCACACAGTCCACCGACTTCTCCTCCAAGCCGGCGAGGGTCGCGGTGGCGTCGCCGGTGTAGAGCGTGACCGTCTCGTCGCGGTAGTAGGCGGTGTCCATGAGATTCGCTCCTTCGGCGCGGTGGGTTGAGGTCGCGAGCCGCGGTAGGTCGGCTCCTGTCGCTGCGTACAAGCGGGCACTGACGGGGGTGGTGGGTGACGCGGCGCGCACTCAGGCGGCGGCCGAATCGCGCCGTGGCCTGTGCCAAGGGCGGTGCGGTCGTGACAATGCGGGCAGCGCCGGGAGGGACTGGTTCAGGGCCGGATCGGCGGCGTCGGGATCGGCCCGGAGCACCAGCGCGGTGTGGTGTGCGGACAGCGCGACCGGATGCCCGAGAACGCGTTCGGCGCGAGCGGCGGCGCGGCGCTGCGCCAGCGACCCGTGGGTGTAGGTGCGGCCTCGCCGCACCGTGGCGGTCAGCGCCGCACACCGCGCGATCGGTGCCAGCCCGGCCGCGGTGGCCGCCGCCGCGATCCGGCTGGGAACGTCAAGCAGGTCGTGCCGCACGAGGTGGCGCTGCGGGGCGCTGGTGACGACCACGTGCCCGCCCGGACGCAGCAGCGGCCGGTACTGCCCCAGCAGTCCGTGCAACCGCTCCAGCGCGCCGTCGAGGTCGTCGGCCGGACCGGGGCGCAGCGTCGTCAGGAGGAGATCGATCCGCCCGGTCAACCCGGCCGTGGCCGCGGCGGCGGCTGTTCCGGGGCGTCGGTCGAGGATGAGGACCATGCCGTCCACGAACACCCCGTGCGCCTTCGCGGCGGTCACGTTGGCGCGCGCCAAGCGCCACCACCGGCGCTGCCCGGTCAACCCGATCGCGTGCCGCCCGGCCCGGAGCGCTTCGACGACCGTCGTGCCCGCGCCGCAGTCGGGATCGAGCACGACATCGCCGGGCCGGGTCAGCGCCGCGACGGCGTAGCGGGCGATCGCCGGGGCCATCAATGCCGGGTCGGCGCCGGTGGCGTCGTGGTAGCCGCCTTCGGTCAGCTGGGCCGCCAGGCTGTCGGTCCCGGTCGGCCACACCGACGTCACGACCGGGCCTTCGAACCGCTCCCCCGCCGCGCGGGAGAGTCGCGTGCCGCCGTGCTTAGACATCCGAGGTCTCCTTCCCCTCGATGAGACCGTCGTCCGCCGCGTCCGGCGACATTCGCCCGAGCAGAACGAGGTCGTGGTGCACCAAGCGCAGCGGCGGCACGGTGGCGGCGGCGCGTGGAGAGACGTCCGGTCCAGGGACTTCGATGCCCGCCTGCCCGGCAGTTGCGCGGCGGTCCTCCGGCGGGGTCGGCACCGGTGCAGCGAGCACGGCGATGTGATCGAGACACCGCAATCCGCAATTACCCGATGTGTTCTGCAAGGCAGGGTGCGGATCGCGCAGCCGACCAGCGCGGTTATCGCTGTATGTGACTGTCGCGAGGAGGCCTCGCGGGGCGAGCAGGTGGTCCCAGTCGGTGTGCGCGAGCCAGTGGGTGGTGTGCGGATGGAGCGCGGTGATGATCAGGTCGAACCTGCCGCGCGGTCGGTCCCCGTCGCGATGTCGGGGAGGAGCGGAGTCGGGGTGCGGGTCGATGATCGGGTCGAGCCCGAGCCGGCTGAGTCGGGGTCGCGACCCCGACTCGACTCCAGCAGGACGGGGCGAGTCGGTGTGCTCGGCAGGGTCGTCGGGGGCGGGTGCCGCGGTCGCGGTGTCGGCGCCGCGGCCGAGCCGGGCGACGGTCCAGACCGCTTCGGCGAGGCCGGCGTACGGGTCGGCACCGGGGGTGCTGCCGACCGCGCGCCGACGAGCGCGCGGCGATGGCGGCGGAGTGAAGAGCAGGACGCGGTCGCCGGGGCGGGTATACGTCGTCACGAGGGTGACGATCGTGCGTCCGAGCCAGCCGGGAAGCAGTGCGGTGCCGGGCAGCATCTCCGCGTCGGCGAACGGCCAGAAGGTCGCCAGACGCGGCCGGCGAGCAGGTGTGTCAGCACCTGAAGCCGGCGAGGCTCGGTGCCGGCCGCGACGTGGGTTCGCCGTATCGCGACTCAGCGAGCGGCGGTGACGGCGTCCGGGCTCGGGATGCGGTATTGAAGTCATCGGCGGCCTTCCTCGCGGTGAGATCGGCGTGGTCTGCCAAGTCACCCCAAGAGGCGGGTTCTGAGGCCGTTTTTCGACACCGCCCGCCCAACTTTTTTCACAAACTCGCTAGCCCTGCGCGGTACGTAGCTGGAAACGCTTCCTAATACATCGAAACCTTTCCAAAATACAGACTGATTCGAGACAGCGCGGACGTGCAGCGGCACACCGTCGAATCACCCGCATCCAGCCAGGAGGTATTTCTTACCTCAAACATGAAAACCCGGCCAGCACCACTGCGAACCCGCAGCGGCGGGCCGCCGACCGCCTGCTAAAGATTACTTAAACCACCAGATCAGAGGCCACTAAGACACCTCCAGGACAAGCCGGCCCGCGCAGAGCTTCCAAATCTCCCAGAGATTCGGTTTTAGCAACCGGTTTCACCTACCAATAAGATCGTCATTGTTCTTTTCTTGTTCTTTTCTTTTCGCCGCTCTGACGTCCTGACGGAACTGATTCCCAACTCCGGTCAGGAGCGCATCGATGACGAACGACGATATTGTTCCTGCGCCTATCCGGCCCAATCGCGAGGGGCACGACTGGCTGCCGCTGGACACCGCGCGCGACGCCTTCGGGTGGCTGGTCACCGGGCCGAAGCCGATGGCCGTGCACGGGGCCCGGTTCGCCGGGTTGCCGCGGCGTCCGGTGCCGCTGGACGAGTTGCGGGACCGGGTGATGAGCAAGCAGTGCCCGCTCCGCACGCGCGACGACGTGTGGGCGCACCTGGTGCTGCGTTCCCGCGCGCATGGGGGTGCCTGGACGGTGGCGTGCGTCGGGATGGCGCTGCCGTCGCTGGCCTCGAGTGCGCGGTGGCTGGCGGCGCGGTATCGCGGCGATCGCGCGGACGCGCACGCGGCTGTGCTCGCCGGGTTTGTCCACGCGCTCTCGACGGTCGATCTGGGTGACCCGGCCATCGCGGTGCGGCTGCATTTCGCCGCGCGCCGAGCCGGGCAAGCGGCGCTGGAGGAGTCGCTCGACGCTCCGATGCCGGCGGGCTCGGGCTATCACTCGGCGGCGCCGCGCCCGCCGTACGGGCACCCCGACTTGGTGCTCGCGCGGGCGGTCGGTGAGCAGATTCTCACCCCCGTCGAAGCGGACCTGATCTCGGCGACCCGGCTCGGAGACACCTCGGTGACCGACTGGGCGCAAGCCCACGGCACCGCGCTCAAGACCGCGTTCAAGGCGCGTGATCGAGCCGAAGACCGACTCGTCGCGTGGCTGCGCGATCAGCTCGCCGACATCGACTCCGAAGACCCCGTCGCCGACGCAGCTGTCGCGGCTCTGGCCGTCGACTCGCCGGATGCTCCCGCCGAGGAAAAGCCGCACTTGTCACGCGCTGTGAGCGGTCGTCTGCGCAACGGCCGGCCAGCTCCTTCCAGGAAATCGTCACGGGCGGTGTCGAAAAACGACCCGAAATCCGGCCTCTTGGGGCGCGGGGAGGCCCCATCCGGCTCTCCGCGTACCGCCGAGCACGAGCCGACTTCGGAGGTGCGCCGATGCGCGTGACACCCCATCCCCAAACGCAGCACGCCACTGCGCCGCCGCGCTCGCCCGCGTCGAGCACATCCGATCAGGACCGGCCGCACGCGGGCGTCGTCAGCCGCTCACGGCCGACGACACACGCGGATGCCGCACACCCATGTCATCGGACCTCTCGACTGCGACCGGTGGTCCGCTCGCTGGTCTTCGCGGTACTCGGCTCGGCCCTGCTCAGCTCGCTCGCCGCGGACGCGGCGCAGGCCTCGACACAGGTGCTCGCGATCGCGGCAAGTGTCGGGCAGGTCTTCGACAACATCCGCAATTGGCTGCTCGGCATCCTCGCCGGGCTGGCGACGGTGTTCCTCACCGTCGGCGGCGTCCGGTACCTGATGGCCGGGGGCGACCCCGGCGAAGTCGAGAAAGCGAAGACCGCGTTCAAGAGCGCCGGGTGGGGCTACGGGCTGGCGGCGCTGGCGCCGCTCGTGGTGGAAATCCTGCGCGGGATTGTCGGTGCCTGAGGCCATGACCGCGACCCGACGCCCCCGCGTGCCCGAGCCCGATCGCGGCGAGCCCTGCACCGGCGCGCGCCCGGCGGACCCGGCGCGCCGGGAGCGGGTCCTGCTCGCCCCGCAGCGCGCCGGCCGGGGTTCCCGGCGGAGGCTGGTCTGGCTGCTGGCGCTGGGCCTGACGGTGGTGCTCGGCGGTGTGCTGGTTGTCAGCGCGTGGGCCTCGCCCGGCGCGGCCCAGAAGCCCGATGTGCAGCAGGCGGCGCTGGCGCAGCCCGCGCCGCAGCAACCGCCGCCGTTGCCGGTGCCGCCCGATCCCGGTAACTCGTGTGCGCCGAACTCGCCGGACCCGGCGTGTCACTTTCCGACCGGCGCGCCGCGCCCGTCGGTCCCGGCGACGCCGTTGCCTCCGGTCACCGAGCTGCCGCCGCCGACGAGTTGCTTCCCCGGCCAGATCGGGTGCACGCCCGGCGGCCCGGCCACCGCGCCGAGCACGAGTGCGAACCCGCCGTGCACGGGCGAGGACTGCATCCCGCAGCCCACCCCGCCGCCGAGCACGAGCCCGCAGCCGGGCGGTCCCAGTACGGGAAACGGCGATCCCGACTGCGGGCTGACCAACATCACCGGCTGCATCGCCAAGGCGATCAACGGGGTGTTCAAGGATCTGGTCACCGCCGCGCTGTCGCCGATCCTGGAATTGCTCGGCCACACCGTGCTGACCACACCGACGCTGGACCAACTGCCCGGCATCGGCGAGCTGTGGGACAACTCGTGGCAGATCGTGCTGGCCTGCTACGGAATGCTGATCCTGGTCGCCGGCATCGTGGTGATGGCGCACGAGTCAGTGCAGAGCCGGTACTCGATCAAGGAGATCGGCCCGCGGATCCCGATCGGCTTTCTCGCCTCCGCGCTGTCGCTGTTCTTCGCCGAGAAGCTCATCCGGCTGGCCAACGCGCTGTCCGCCGCGGTCCTCGGAGACGGGGTGAACCCGCCGTCGCTGGGGTCGACTCTCAAGGACGCGGTCGAGGGCGCGGTCTCCGGCGGTTTCTTCATGATCCTGCTGGCGCTGGTGCTCGTGGTCGTCGGGATCGCCCTGCTGGCTGTCTACGCCGTCCGAGTCGTCATCACGCTGATCCTGATCGTCACCGGTCCGCTGCTGTTGATGTGCCACTGCATGCCGCACACCGACGGCATCGCCCGATGGTGGTGGAAGGCGTTCGGGGCGACGCTGGCGATCCAGGTCGCGCAGTCCCTCGTGCTGATCACCGCCGTGCGGACCTTCCTGGCCGGCGGGGTGCGTCTGTTCGGCTCGACGCTGTCCGCGCTCGGCATGGTGATCGCCGCGATCGCTTTGTTCTACATCCTGTTCAAGATCCCGTTCTGGTTCCTCTCGGCCGCCAGGATCGGCAACGGCCGCTCTCTCCTCGGAAGCCTCGTCAAGACCTACATCGCGGCAAAGACATTCGGGATGGTCGCCGGGAAGTCCGGTCGCTTCGGCAAAGCCAGCACGGCCGCCGGCGGCGGCAAGGGGAACAGGGGCGGCGGTGGCCGGGGCGGTGCTGCTGCCGATCCGCCGCCGCCCCCGCGGCCGCGGAGCCCGCGGACACCGGAGGCGGTCAACAAGCGGATGCAGGCGGCCTACGACGCAGAGCGCGCCCGTGCTGCCCAGCAGCCCCGCCCGCCCTCGCAGCGACCGGAGTTTCTGCAGCCCGGTCCGCAGGAGACCACCCACGACCCGGCCGTCACCCCGGCCGCCCAAGGACCCGCCATGCCCGAATTCAGTTCCGCATCCAAGCCCACGACTGCGGTCCCGCCGCCCGCCGGTCGGCGCCGCAAGCAGGCCCCGACGGCGCCCCGGTTCCAAGCTCCCCGTGCGCCGCGCCGCGCCGGCGGTGCCGCGCCCCCGGCTCGACCGGTCGCGACGGCCGCGGTTCCCCCGCACTTGCGGTTCCAGCCGCCAAGGCCGGAGCCGCCCTACGTGTCCCGGCCGGTCACGCCCGCGACTGCGCCGCCTGCCGCACCGGTGTTCCGGACCGCGCACCCGCAGCCGTGCCTCGGCGACGCCCGCCCGCGCACGCCGTCCGTGCCGCCGGTGACGTTCCGGGCACCGACCACGCCACCGGCACCGCCGAAGTCCGTGCCGAAAGCCCCGCCCCGTGGAGGTGAGAAGTCATGACCCAGCCCGTGCGCATTCCCTCTGATGTCGATCGCGAGGATCGCGTCCTGGCCAACCTCACCGCTCGCCAGCTGGCGATCCTCGCGGTGACCGGGATCGTGCTCTACGGCGCCTGGACGCTGACCCGCGGTGTGGTGCCGCTGCCGGTCTTCCTCGTCGTCGCGATTCCTATCGGTGTCAGTGCCGCGGTCCTGGCGCTGGGGCAGCGCGACGGCATGAGCCTGGACCGGCTCGTGCTCGCGGCCCTTCGCCAGCGGCTGCAACCCCGCCGCCGGGTGGCTGCCCCCGAAGGGGCACGGCCCGCACCCGAGTGGCTGGCCAGCAGCATCACCGCGACCGATGCCGCCGGTGCTGCGCACAGGCCGGAGGTGTCTCCGGCGGCGCTGCGGCTGCCCGCGGAAGGAGTCACCGAGACCGGTGTCGTCGACCTCGGCCCCGACGGGGTCGCGATGGTCGCGGTGGCCAGCACTGTCAACTTCGCGCTCCGCACGCCCGGCGAGCAGGAGGCGCTGGTCGCCAGTTTCGGCCGGTATCTGCATTCGATCTCCGCTCCGGTGCAGGTGCTTATCCGGGCCGAACGGCTGGACCTGAGCCGGCAGATCAGCGACCTGCGCGAGGCCGCCCCCGGGTTGCCGCATCCGATGCTCGAAGCCGCCGCGCGGGAACACGCGACTTACCTCGACCAGTTGCGCCGCTCCGCCGATCTGCTGCGCCGCCAGGTGCTGCTGGTGCTGCGCGAACCGGTCCGCGCCACGGGGCCGACCGACGGGCTCGGCGGCCCGTCCCCGCTCGCCGCGCTGCGTGCACGACGCGCCCGCAGCCGGGACGGCGAGGTCACCGAGACCGCACGGCGCTCGGCGGAAACCCGGCTCGTGCGGAGGCTGGGCGAAGCCACCGAACTGCTCTCCCCGGCCGGGATCACGATCACGCCCGTGGACGCCGGGCAGGCCACCGCCGTGCTGGCCACCGCGTGCAACCCGGACAGCCTTGTCCCGCCCTCAGCGGGCCTGGCCGGCGCGGACGAGGTGATCACCACCGCCGCCCCGGACTCCGGCGACGAGCCACCAGTCCATCACCGAAGCACGGCCAGCCGGGGCAGGCGCGACAGCGCGTCGCCGGAGCCGTCGGCCCTGGACGAATGGGAGGGCGGGGACCTATGAGCAGGAAGCTCGGCCGTAATCGAGGCCACAGGACGCCGCACACGAACGCACTGTCGGGCAGGGCCAGTGCGTTCACGCCGGATTCGCTGTCAGTCGCGCCCCGGCACCTGGAGATCGGCGGCGAATGGGTCTCCTCCTTCGCGATCACCGGCTATCCGCGCGAGGTGCATGCGGGGTGGCTGCAGCCGCTGCTGTCCTATCCTGGCCGCGTCGACGTGTCGCTGCACATCGAGCCGATCGACCCGGTCACCGCCGCCCACCGGCTCAAGCGCCAGCTGTCCAAATTGGAATCGGGACGGCGATACACCTCGGACAAGGGGCGGTTGCTGGACCCGATGGTCGAGGCCGCCACCGAAGACGCCTACGACCTCTCGGCCCGCGTCGCCCGCGGCGAAGGCAAGCTGTACCGGCTCGGGCTGTACCTGACCGTGCACGCCACCAGCGAAGCCGATCTCGCCGAGCAGGTCGCCGCAGTGCGGGCGCTCGCCGCGTCGCTGCTGATGAACGCGCAGCCGACCACCTACCGGTCACTGCAAGGCTGGGTGTCCACCCTGCCGCTCGCGCTCGATCTCATCGGCATGCGCCGCACTTTCGACACCAGTGCCCTGGCCGCCGCGTTTCCCTTCACCAGCCCCGATCTGCCGCCCGCCGACCCGACCAGCGTCGCCGCACCGGCCGGTGTGCTCTACGGATTCAACGTCGGCAGCCAGGGCTTGGTGCACTGGGACCGATTTTCCGCAGACAACTACAACGCGGTGGTGCTCGGACGCTCCGGCGCGGGCAAGTCCTACCTGGTGAAGCTGGAAACCCTGCGCAGCCTCTACCGCGGGGTCGAGGTCGCGATCATCGACCCGGAAGACGAGTACCGACGACTCGGCAAGGCCATCGGCGGCACCTACATCCACCTCGGCGACCCCGATGTCCGCATCAACCCGTTCGACCTGCCGATCGCCATCAGGCCGGACGGGCGCCGCACCGCCCCCAAGGACGCCCTGACCCGCCGGGCACTGTTCCTGCACACCGTCATCGGGGTGCTGCTGGCCACTGAACTGTCCGCGCAGCAACGAGCCGTGCTCGACCGGGCGATCATGGCCACCTACCTGGAAGCCGGGATCACCAGCGACCCGCGAACCTGGGGCCGGCAGGCGCCGCTGCTGGCGGATCTCGCCGCGGTCCTCGCCGGCACTGCGGACCCGGTCGCGGCGGACCTGGGCGCGCGGCTGCATCCGTTCGTCGAGGGCGCGTTCTCCACGATGTTCTCCGGGCCGACCACCACGCGGCCCGAGGGGCACCTGACGGTGTTCAGCCTGCGCGACCTGCCCGACGAACTCCGGCCGATCGGCACCCTGTTGACGCTGGACACGGTGTGGCGGCGGGTGTCCAACCCGGCCATCCGGCGGCCGAGGCTGATCACGGTCGACGAAGCGTGGCTGCTCATGCAGGACCCTGCCGGGGCGCGTTTTCTGCACCGGATGGCCAAAGCAGCCCGGAAACACTGGGCGGGCTTGACGATCGCGACCCAAGATGTCGGCGACGTCCTCGGCACGGAACTGGGCAAGGCAATCATCGCCAACGCCGCCACTCAGGTTCTCCTACGCCAAGCGCCGCAAGCGATCGACGAGATCGTGGCGACCTTCAACCTGTCCGAAGGCGAGAAGCAGTTCCTGATTTCCGCGGACAAGGGACAAGGTCTGCTCTCGACCGGGACGCAGAGAGTCGCGTTCCAGTCGCTGGCTTCGCCGCAGGAAAACGCGCTCATCACAACAGATCCGGCCGAGTTGGCGCAGTACGCGGAACACGAATCTAGCACGGACGACGGTGCGTTTGTCGATCTCGGCATCGACGACACCGAGCTGACGCTTGATGCGGACGCTGACGGTCACGTCGACCTCGGCGGCGCTGCATAGCCCGCCCCAACCGCTGCGGATCGATCCCTTCAACCACAACGTTTCTGCTCGTTTCTTGCACCCCGACTGACTGCCTTTGCGAGGTGTCGCATGTCTTCTTCCGCCCACGTACCTACGATTCCGGCGCGGCCAGCCCGGTTGCTGACGCAGAACCGGGAGATGCGCGCCATCGGTGTCTGGAACTGGACCCTTCCTGCGCTAGCCGCCCGGTTGCCCGACGGACGGACGCAGGTGACCTGCCCGGCGGCGAGCGCGTGCACTCGGATCTGCTACGCGCGCAACGGAACTTATCTCTTCCCTGCGGTCAAAGCCAAGCATACTGCCAATCTCGCGTACATTCTGGACGATCTTCCCGGTTGGACAGAGGCGATGATCCGCGAACTGTCGGCGCCGCGCCTGGCCGGGAAATTTGTCAGGGTGCACGATGCCGGCGATTTTTTCAGCGATGCCTACACTTTGGCGTGGTGTCGCGTGATGCGAGCCTGCCCACAGGTGACTTTTTATTGCTATACCAAGGAAGTTCGCCGTTTCAAAAGGCTGATCGAGCCTGACCCGCCGGAGAACTTCCTGTGGGTGTACAGCTACGGCGGTCGCGAAGACTCCTTCATCGATCCCGACCGTGACCGGGTCGCCGACGTGTTTCCTGACGAGGACGCCATCACCGAGACCCCCGGGTGGTCGTCGCAGGAAGCCTCGGATCTGCTCGCCGTGCTCGGCCCGCGACTGGTCGGGGTGCCCGCGAACCGCATCCCGCAGTTCCTCAAGCGCATGGGCGGGCGGCGGCTGTCGCAGTGGCAGGCCGAGATCGACGCCGAACGGGCACACAGGCGGCGCCGTCATCTGCGACTCGTGCCCAGCGACCCGTCCGCTCCTGCCCCGATGCCGCAAGGCCAACGGAGCGCGGACGACGCCGGACGATACGCGGCCTGAATCCGCGCCTTTGCGACTTTTCCTTGCGAGAAGGGATGTCTGGTGTCATCCACTCAGTCTGTGGTCGCTTCGGCCAGAACGCTTGCGTCACCGTTGCAGGACTACCTGCGCGATCCCGGTGCCGCAGTGCGCGCTGTCGTCGCGGCAGTGCGGGAATTCGCGCTGTCCTGGGGGCTGTTCGTCGGGCCGGCCGTTGCGCTTGCGGTGGCCGGCATTGTGGTCGGGCGACGGTGGTGGGCGCGCCGGTGCCATGGCCGGATGGCCGCCGACGCCCGGGTGGTCACGGTGCTGGCTCCGCCGACGGTCGATCCGGACGGTGCGGCGGCCTTGTACGCCAACCTGGTCGGGCTGTTGCGGTCCGGCTGGAAACGGCGGATGCACGGCCAGCCGCACATCGTGTGGGAGTACGTGTTTTCCCATGCCGGGGTCGCGTTGCGGCTGTGGCTGCCGGGCGTGGTGCCGCCCGGCATGGCCGAGCGCGCCGTCGAGGCTGCCTGGCCCGGCGCGCACACCCGCACCGCACCGGCCAAGCCGCCGATCCCCTTGGCCAATCCGCCGGGCAAAGCGGTCGAGGCCGTGGGCGGCGAACTGCGCCTGGCCCGCAGCGAGGCATTGCCCATCCGGTCGGACTTCCCCGCCGATCCGGTCCGGGCCTTGCTGGGCGCCCCGACCGGCATGGCCACTCATGAACGTGCCGTGGTGCAGATCCTTGCGCGCCCGGTCTCCGGCGCTCGTGTCCGCACAGCCCGCCGAGCCGCCCGCCGGGTGCGCGCGGGCAGCTCGGTCCGGCTGGCCGGGCGCCTCCTGGACCTGATCACCCCGCACACCGGATCGCGCCGCAAGCCCGGCACGACCGTGAAGCGGCCGGTCGTCGATCACCAGACCTCGCTGGAAACCTCGGCGCAGGACCGGGTCATCGTGGCCAAGCAGCGCAGCTCCCAGTACGAGACCCGCATCCGGTACGCCGTGGCCACCCTGGTCGACGAGCACGCGACCGGCGCGGAGCGGGTTCCGGTGCGCGAGCACCTGCGCGGACGCGGGCATGCCATCGCCAGCGCGTTCGCGGCCTACAGCGAACACAACTACTACCGCCGCGTCCGGCTCAGGCACCCGGTCCGGGCCGTGGCCGAACGACGCCTCACCTCCGGTGATCTGCTCTCGGTCCCGGAGCTGGCCGCGCTCGCGCACGTCCCGACCGACGAGGCCGTTCCCGGCCTGCAGCGCGCCGGAGCGAAGGCGGTGCCGCCGCCACCGGGGATCGCCACCGAGGGCCCGGGAGTGAAACCGATCGGGATCACCGACTCCGGCCACGCCCGGCCGGTGGGGCTGCGCGTCGCCGACGCGCGCCATCACCTGCACATCCTGGGTGCGACCGGGTCAGGCAAGTCCGAGCTGATGGCGCGGATGATCCTCGACGACGCCGACGCCGGCCGCGGCCTGGTCGTGATCGATCCCAAGGGAGACCTGGTCACCGACACCCTGACGCGCCTGCCCTCGCGGCTCGGGGAGAAGGTCGTGCTCTTCGACGCCGACAGCCGCTCCCGCCCGCCCGTGCTCAACCCGCTCGAAGGCGACGACACCGCCCGCACCGTGGACAACCTGGTGTCGATCTTCTCCCACGTCTACGCCTCCAGCTGGGGGCCGCGGACCGAGGACATCCTGCGCTCGGGGCTGCTGACCCTGCGCGAGCTGCCCGGCACGCCCACGCTGACCGATCTGCCGAAACTGTTGACGGTGCCCGCTTTCCGGCAGCGTGCGCTCGAACAGATCTCCGACGATGTCCTGACCGGCTTCTGGCACTGGTACGACGATCTGTCCGACGCCAGCCGGGCACAGGTCGTCGCGCCGCTGATGAACAAGCTCCGCGGCCTGCTGCTGCGCCCGTTCGTACGGGCATCACTCGCCGGCGGCGAATCCACCGTGGACATGGACGCGGTGCTCGACGGCGGAATCTGCCTGGTGCGCCTGGGCAAAGACGCGCTCGGAATGGACACCGCACGGCTGATCGGCTCGATCGTCGTGGCCCGCACCTGGCAGGCCGCCACCCGGCGCGCCCGGATACCGCAACGCGACCGGCACGATGCCTCGCTCTACATCGACGAGTGCCACAACTTTTTGAATTTGGCGTACCCGATGGAGGACATGCTCGCCGAAGCCCGCGGCTACCGGATGTCGATGACGCTCGCGCACCAGTACCTGCGGCAACTGCCGCGCGAACTAGAGGAAGGCATCAGCACCAACGCCCGCTCGAAGATCATTTTCTCGGCGTCGCCCGAAGACGCCCGGCACCTGGCCCGGCATACCGCGCCCCGGCTCTCCGAACACGACCTCGCCAATCTCGGCCGATTCCACATCGCCGCGCGGCTGGTGCTCGACAGCGAGGAAGCTCCCCCGTTCACCGCAGTCACCGAGAAACTCCCGCCCGCGATTCCCGGGCGCACCAAGAAGATCCGTCGGCTCGCGCTCGTGAACACCCAGCCTCGAAACACGCCCGAACCGGCCGAGCACGCCCAGCCGGTGGCGTTCGATCCGCGCCGAGCGGCCTGACCCGCTCAGCTTTTCCGTTTGCCCGCAGGGCGTTCCCGCGTCCCGCGCGTCTGGAGGTGCACTCACGATGGTCAGCAATCCCACCCCGCAGCGACAATTGCGGGCACATCGGCCCGAACGAACTGCGGCGCGGGTGCTCAACACGGCCGAGCATCACGCGTGGCTGGCCCGGCATCTCACCGACCGGGACCGGTGGCTGTGCCGAATGCTGTTCGAGCACCACGTGCTCACCAGCACCCAGATCATCGACATCGCCTTCACCGGTCGCCGCGGGGCGAACCTGCGCCTGCGCAACCTCTACCAGTGGGGCGTGCTGCACCGGTTCCAGCCGCACCGCGACCGCGGCTCGCACCCGATGCACTACGTCCTCGACACCGCCGGAGCCGTCGCGATCGCCCGCGAGGACGGCATCGACCCCAAGGAACTGGGCTACAGCCGTGAACGCGAGATCGGACGCGCGTTCTCGCTGCAACTGGCACACACCGTGGGCTGCAACGGACTGTTCACCACCCTGATCCGCCGAGCACGCCAGCCCGGCGCCGCTGGTGCGCTCGCGGCCTGGTGGTCGGCCGCCCGGTGCAGCCGGCACTGGGGCGACATCGTCACCCCGGACGGCTACGGCCGCTGGCGCGAGGCTGGCAGGGACGTCGAGTGGTTCATCGAGTTCGACTTCGGCACCGAGCAACTGTCCCGGCTAGCGGGCAAACTCGCCCGCTACGAACGGCTGGCCGCGGTCACAGGCATCACCACACCCGTGCTGGTGTGGCTGCCCAGCGCCCGGCGCGAAGTCAATGCACGAAGCGCGATGGCCGAGGCGCTGCGCGGTCTCGACCGGCCTGCACGCGTACCCGTGGCGACCAGCAGCGGCGAGGCCGCGGCTGACCCGCTCGACATGGCCGCGCCGCGCTGGCGACGGCTCGACGAGTCCGGCACCGCCGGTCGAGTGGCGCTGACGGACCTGCCCGCCCTCTGGCCGGGCCTGCGCGCCTCGGCTCCCGGCGGTGGGCAGCGTCCGGCGGCCGCGACGCCCGTCGCCACGCGTGCGGAGGTGGCCCCGCCCTCCCCGATGCCCCCGCCCGACCCCGCGCCTCCGTGGAGGTGATGCGTCGTGGGCAAGGTGGCCGCCGCCGGCGCCGGGTTCGTCGTCGTGATCATGCTCTTCATCGGCGGTGGCGCCATCGCTGTGGTTCAAGCCGTGTTCGGCAGTTCCAGCAGCGCTGGCGGGGGCCTGAACTGTGCCCCTGCCGGAGCGAGCGCCACCTCCGCCGCGGGGTACGGACCGCAGGAGATGGGCAACGCGGCGACGATCGTCGCTGTCGGCAAACGGATGAACGTGCCCGAGCAGGGCTGGGTGATCGCGGTCGCCGCGGCGCTCACCGAGTCGCGACTGAAGAACCTGAACTACGGCGATCGCGACAGTGTCGGCCTGTTCCAGCAGCGTCCCTCGCAAGGCTGGGGAACGGTCGCGCAGATCATGGACCCCGCCTACAGCAGCGAGCAGTTCTACCGGCATCTGCTGGCGCTGCCGAACTGGCAGAACATGCCGGTCACCGTTGCCGCCCAGACCGTGCAGCGATCCGGTTTTCCTGACCGCTACGCGAAATTCGAGCCAGCAGCGCGCCAGATCGTCGGGGCTGTCCAAGGCGCCGCCTGCACGACCAATGCGACGACCGGCGGCTGGACGACCCCCACGAGCGGCACCTGCACCTCCAGATTCGGGTACCGCGGCAACGAATTCCACAAAGGACTCGACATCGCCGCTCCCATCGGCACGCCGATCCTGGCAGCCAACTCCGGCACGGTCATCAGCTCAGGCCCGGCGTCCGGTTACGGGCTGTGGGTCCGCATCCAGCACGCAGACGGAATCGTGACGATCTACGGCCACAACGACAACAACCTAGTACGCGAAGGACAACTCGTTCGGGCTGGCCAGCCGATCGCCGCGGTCGGAAACCGGGGAGCCGCCAACGGAGCACACCTGCACCTGCAGATCGAGGCCAACGGGCAGGCCGTCGACCCCGTAGAGTTCTACCAGCAACGAGGAGGCCAGCTCTGCCGCTAGGTGTGTGTACCGTCGCGTCGCCCGGAAGAGCCTTCGTGACACTTCCGGAGCGTTCCGGCGCATGAACCTAGTCTCCGACGGTCGTCCAGACGCGTGAGTCCGGCTACTCGTCCGCCGGGGCACCTTTGAGGTGGTTGTAGAGGTTCGCGCGGCTGAGGCCGACCTCCTTGGAGATTTTGGTCTTCGGCACACCGGCCTTGTCCGCTTCACGGATATCGGTAAGCCGCTCCGTTCGTTCGGTCTTCCGCTGCTGGAGCAGGATTTCCCGCATCTCCTGCAGGGAGCTTTCCACCTCGCGGATGCTCTCCAAGGCGGTTTCGATCGCTTCGATGCGCTGTCGGCGGGCGCGCAGCTGCGCGATGTGCTCGTCCTTGTTCATCTGCGCCCCTCTCTCGCGTGACCAGGGTTCACCGACCTCTGGGCATGGCTGACCATCTGTTTGCCGCCGTGTAGCCCTAGACACCTTACCGAGACAGCCCCGCGGTCAGCAGGGGTGTGTCGTGACCAGCGATTCCTAGTAGCGACACGCCCCTGCTGCCCTGGTCCAACGGTCCCGGCGCGTCATCGGAGTCCGCGGGTGGCGGTGACCTCGTCGGCGCAGGCGACGGCGGTGACCATCATGGTGCGCAGCAGTTCGCTGGTCCCGGCAGACTTTCGCCGAGGTGAACAGCCCCGGGACCGCTTGGACACGGTGGCAGACCTCGACGATCACGGGTGCCTCGCTCTGAGCGGCGACCAGGCGTTGACATGCGTAGCCACGGTACGGCGAGTACTCCGCCGTAGTTGGCGACCTCCCGCAATTGCGGCCCGCCGCACGCAACGACCACCGCGAGCCCCCGACCAGGACTTCCACAGTCTTCATGCCTTGCCGCTTATCGCACTATCTCCATCTATGACCAGTTCATCACGGGCAAGCCGGAGGAAGTCACTGCGGAACCGGCCTATTCTCTCCATTGCTTCCTTGGGCGTAAGACTTCCGGCCGGCTCTCCGGTCCTGGGGTCGTTGACGTCGACGCCATACATCATCGCGGGAAGCAGCCACATGTCAGACATTCCTTGCGAGAAGAACCTGTGCATGCCAGCTGAACAAATCAATTGAACCTCGGCCGCTTTTTCCCGAATGTCGGTGATATTTCTCAGATACTCCGAAGCGGCATTTTTATTCGGTTCCTTGCCGCTGAGGTCGCGAAGGCGGTCAAGCAGCGAATGAGCCCGGTTCAAGGCTTGAAGCAGTTGGCCAAAGATCAATACTTTCGTATCGCGGTCGAGCTTGGCGGACTCACGCTTGTTCTCCCGCTCCCACCGCACGTCTTCGCGTTCCAGTTCCCGGTGCCAGCGCCGATCTTCGCGCCAGGCGTTGACGAGTTGGCCCGCGATTACCCCAACGAGCCCGATCACGCCAACAACGATCGGCACCCATACCGAGACTTGTCCGCTTTGCATGTCTCGCAACGTATCGCGCTGCCCAGGTGGTCTCGTTTCGCCCCATCACGTCCAGGTACCTCTGGTTCCGGAGTACGTGCATCAGTTGATCCGGTCGGTGCCTGGTGCCTCGTACGCCTCGACGACCTCCGACGGCATCTGCTCCGTGGTGCGGTGGCCGCGCAGCTTGTGCCAGGCGACAGTCCAGGTGGCCTCTTTCTCTCCGCGTCGTGGCGGTGGGAAGACCGGGTTCGGCACGGTCACCGACTTCTTGTTGACCCGCCGTACCCGCATCCACATGCCGTTGTAGAGCACCCAGTCGCCTTTGCTCACGGTGTCCGGCCCCAGCGTGGACGCCTTGCCCTCAGCCTGGAGTTGGGTGTAGATGCCCGTCCAGTAGCCGATCTGCTCGGTGAGGGTGGTGATTTCGCGCCGCAGGTAGACCGCGCGTTCCTCGCCGGGGTGCCGGATTCCCCAGAGGTGCCGCGGCCGGCCGTGCTCGTCGGTCTCGGTCACCCAGCCCGGTTCGCCGTCGAGTTCGCGCTGAAGACGCCGACGGTTGGCTTCCTGCTTCTCGATCCGGTTGGCCACAGTAACCGGGTTGTTGCGGGCACCGACGTGGTGTGAGGCCGTTTCTGCGCGACGCGCCAGCTCGTCGGCGTACTCGCCTTGCTTGATCGACTTGCCGAGGTTGTCCCAGGCGCGCTCGCGCCGGTTGCGGTCGGCCTTGTAGCTGTGGTGACCAACTAGCAGCGGCTGGCCCATTGGGATGTTGTGGAAGACGTAGTCGGCTTTCGCCCGCGTAGCGTCTGCCTGGGCCTGGTGCTTCCCAGAGCGCTCGGTGAGTCGATCCACCCGGTCATCCATCCGGTCGGCGAGATCGGTTTCTTGCTGTTCGACGCTGGGCATGGTGTCGTCGATATCGCGCTCGACGGTGTAGCCCGCGTCGGTAAGCACGCGCTCGATGTCGGCGATGGCGTACGGCTTGGACTGGCGGTGCCGGGAGGACCGCAGCAGCCACGCTGTGGCGTAGCGGGACCAGGTCCACGACGGGTGGGCCTTCAGCGCTAAGTGCGCAGGACTGTTGCGAGTGGTGCCCTCGACGGTGGTGCCGGACTCGTAGTCGTGGTGGATTGTCAGAGTTCCCAAGGACATGGCGATGTGCCTCCTTCACTTCGTTTCGCATGTGGTGCGGGCCGTCCTGTTCGGTCCGCCCAAATCCGGGCGGGTCAGTGGTCCTGGTCCCAATCCACCGTTCGCGGGAATGTCGCCAGGAACGCAGCGACACGGGCGGCGTCGCCCGGGGCGACCGAGAAGGCGAATGCCACGCGTCCGCCGTTGCGGGGCACCGTGGCGGTGCCGGCCAGCGGCCCCTGGTAGCGCACGATTGCTTCTTGCGGGTCGTGGCCGAGCGGGCTGGGTCCGGGCGTGTGGACGGTCGCGCCGAGCGGGCCCGCGATGGCGTGCGCGAGGCGGTCGCGTGCGGCGGCCTGGTCATCGAGTCGTTGTTTCAGCTCGCGGGTTTCCGCGAGGGTGACTCGGTAGCGGGGCAGCAGTCGCCGGGCAGTCTCGGCGGCGACGGTTTCCGGTGTCTTCGCCGGGGACACCGTGATGTCGTGTGATGGCTCCGGGTTTCCGTGGCGGTGCCGGATTGTCGCCAGTTGGGCCGGAAGGCTGGCGGACAGCCTGAGCCGTGGTGTCTTCTCCCAGTCGGAGTAGCACACGTGAAGCTCTTCACCGTCTGGGCCGATGAGATGCCGGTCGCGGTGACCGTGGTGGCCCGGTTCGACCGTCCACATATCCCGTCGAGCGCTTCCGCCATCGCTGCCGCGAATGCCTGCATGTCCATGGGTTGGTTTCCTTCCTGTGTCGCGGATTTGTGTGCGCCGGAATTGGTTCGGGCGTCGGTTGTGGCCATCTCGCGGCCACGGCACCCGCGCGGCGGAGGGCCGCGCGGGCACCGAAGCGGCGACGGTCCTTGTCAGACCGAGGCCAGCACCTTGCCGAGCGTCGTCACGGTGTCCTGGTCGAGCGCGTCGGCTTTTCCGTCCACCGCGCGGGACATGTTGCGTTCGGCGCGGGAGGCGTTGCGCACGATCGCTTCGTGGTGGGTGTAGGTGTTGATGGCCTGCACCACTCCCCACGCGGTACCGCGCCACGGGCTGACCCGGTTGTCGGTGTTCCACAACCGGTTGAGCGCGGCCCGTTCGTTCGTTGCGGTGGTGCGGGCGCGTCCCTTCTCCTCGGGCATCGGGGTGTGTGCGTCCAGGAAGGCGCGCCATGCCTGGTCGGTCACGGTCGTTTCGCACAGGGCCTTGACCTCGGCGGCGAATTCCTCGGCCACGGTGTGGACCATGGCGAGCGCGTCGCGGGCCTCGACGATGCGGAACTTGCCGTTCTTGGAGTGCTTGACCTTGAACTGTTGGCCGTACTCGCGCAGCCCGGCCGACATGGTGTTGTCGCACACCACGTTGGTCACGGTGCGCTTGTAGGTGGTGGCAAGGCTGCCGTCGTGGCTGGTGCAGGCGACCAGGTTCGGCCGGAACTCCACGCCTTCCGGGGTGGTGATGTTCTCGGGCACTTCCACGCTCACCCATGCCTGTCGGCGGTCGCGCAGCAGGCCCGCGGAACCGATCGACAGACCGTCATCCAGGATCGTGCCGACCTTGTCCAGTAGCCATTCCTGGTACTGGTGCACGGTGTACCCGTCGGCGAAGATCCCGAGGACATCACCGGTATCCGATGCGGTGATGGCTTGCTTGTTGGGCACGCGGCGAAGGCCGAACTTGCCCGCCACAAGCACCGGTTCCGGTTCGGCGGTCCAGTGGAACAAGCGCCGCTGCACATCGGCGACCGGGATGGCTCCGGCGTAGTGGTTCGGCTCGCTGCCTTGCGCCGATGCCCGGTAGTGCCACGCGTGGCCGCGCTTGTCGGTGAACCCGATCAGAACATTGTTGTTGAGCCATTCGCTGGTTTCTTTGGACATGACAAAACCACTTTCGTTATAGGAGGTGCTATGGGAAACCGTTGTGCGGTCACGGCGTCCGCGCGCGAATGCGCGCGGCACCGAAACGCCACAACACGGTGCGGCTAGTTGCGGTAGTGAGATCGCATAGATTCTTCTGCCCGGCTCAGTGCGGCACGTTGCGAAAGCCACCGTTCGGCATCGCTGAAATGCCGGTGCCATTGCTCGGTTTCGTCGGGCTCAACCGAGCAGAACGCCAACCCGCGCCACAACCCGAGCCAGTGAAGGATCACGCGCACGTGTCGGTGCTCGGTCGCGTAGGCGAATACGGTTTCGTCGTCGGGCTGTTCATTCCCTTGTGGGCCCGATTCGGCGAGATAACGCACGACTAGGCTCACTAGTAGTTCATGGTGGGCCCCCATGGTCGACAGTGCTTGGTACGCGCGCCGGGCTCCGTGCTGGTTGGCGTAGTCACGAAAGATCGCGTATTGCCGGTCATTCTCGCTTCCGGCAACCGGATTTTTGGTATCCACGGTGTATCTCCTTTGTCCGCTACCCCTTGACGGGTCGCGTTCGTTACGCCACGTTTTTGCCGTAGGGGTAGACAACGGGGTAACAGTGTTCGCAGCCACGCAATGTTTCGCGAACGTCCGACATGGTTACGGTGTGATTGCCGTGCCGGTATCCGTCGACCATGACCGAAATGCATTCGCAGTCGTCTTCTGCGTAGTATTCGGCGCAGTCGTAATGCAGCGGCTCATCACAAGCGGTTTCGAGCCACTTGTCGCACTCGGCGCATTGCTGATAGCCCAGCTCGGACATGATGTGATCGATATCCCAGCTGTGGCAGTCGGTGCACAAGGTCTGTCCGTCATCGCTCAGCGCCGAAACGACGTCCGCCGCGATTTCCTGGGGCACGTCGTAGCAGTCGACCAGGACGCGCGCGGCGTTCTCGGATTCCCGCTCTGACAGGTCTTCGTCGTCGAGCAGCGGGTATCCGGCGAGCGCGGCACCGATACGGTCGGCGGCCTCACGTGCGGCGGAATCGCCGTAGTCGTAGGCAAGAAGGCCGTTCCACTCGGTTGCTTTTCCTGGTGCCGCTTCGTCCATGATTCGCATTGCCGCATGCCCGTTGGACACGTCCGCCAGGTGGGCGCACTGGTGTCCGGTGAGGTAGTCGCCGGGAATTGGCAGCGGATCACCACCTGATCCGAGAACGAATCCGAAGCCGGACCAGTCATTATCTCGGGCGCAGTCTTCACCGTCCCATGTCCCGTAACGAAAGTTCTGCCTGAAGAACAAGTGTGCATCTTCGGAAAACGAAATTTCAGGATTGTTCATGATTGACACTCCCAGCGGGTGTGGATTAGTGCGAGTCACAGGCCGCATGCGGCAAAGAAGCGGTCTCGGTCGAATCGGTGGTTTACTGATTTGAAGTACATGCACAAGGCGTCGGCGAGTGCTTTTCGTTCGTCGTCGGCGACAACTTCCCGACGTACGGAATCGGCAATTTCTTTGAAGTCTTTACGCGTCATGACAGGTCCTCCAATGGTGTTGTAGTTGCATGTTGTTTGGCGGTTCAGGCCAGTTGCGAACTGGTACGGGTCGAAATGTGGACACGTCGGTTGCGATTGATGCAAAGGGGATCATCTTCTATGTCCGTGCGATGCGTAACCGCAAGCGATAGCGCCCGGTCGACCGGTAGCGCGTTCCCTGAACCTCCCTAAAAGGGAAGCCGTTATGTCTAGTGCACAACGCAGGGAACCATGCCCGTAAGACATAGCGTGCTACGAACGGGAAAAAGCGCGACGCGCTTGAGAGAGTGACGTTCAATGTCGGCAACCGCTTTACACAATCCGGACGCCCACACGTTGTGACGTTTTTCGGTGCTAGACCACCATGTAGTTATCTTGGGGACACACCTATGGCAGGCATGCCTTTTATGCGCGCTACTCCGCTCTATAGCAAGGGATTCACATAACGGGGCTGCAAGCGCAGTTACTACGCATCCCAGACTGGAAATGCGCGTTTGGCTACGCGTCGTTCCCCACTACTGCCCTGCACGGTTTCGCTGCTGTCCGCGCGGCCCAAGCCGCTGCCCGCGCTATGCGGGTCTTATAGTTCGTAACGACCAAACCGTTAAGGAAAGAAAGGAAGGAGATCGCTCGCGGGACGCCGTGTCCCGGTCCTCACGCCCTTCTCTGTTCCATCCGCTCCGGCCTGTCTCGGTTACATGTCTAGGTTGACATACTGCCTAGACACTTTCAAGCCTCAGTCGGGTTCCGTTATCTCGCCGTTACCTTCGGCGTCGACCCCCTGCTCAGGGTCGGTCGGGCCCTTGATCTGGGAAGACGCAGGGGAAGAGAACGACCCGCACAGCGGCAGCCGGCACCCGCGCCCGCGACCCGCACAGCGGCAGCCGGCACCCGCGCCCGCGACCCGCACAGCGGCAGCCGGCACCCGCGCCCGCGACCCGCACAGCGGCAGCCGGCACCCG